>CAXGRW010000303.1:0-6636 GCA_964012125.1 uncultured Rhodopirellula sp. | reverse complement strand
TGGTCATTGGCATCATTGGGCTGCTTATCGCGATGCTGCTTCCTGCGGTTCAGGCGGCTCGTGAAGCGTCTCGGCGTACCGATTGTTCCAATCGTGTGCGTCAATTGGCGCTTGCCACTCACATGCATCACAACGCATTCAGGTATTTCCCGCCTGCCCGCTACGAATCGAGGCCAGACGCGGCTCCCTACGACCAATGCGGGTTGGAAACACCCACGTGGTTGGTCCGCGTCATGCCATTCCTTGAGCAGGTGTCGCTCGCTGAAAAGTGGGACCTTTCCAAACCTTGGCACGAGCATAGCGAAAAGGTGCGGACCGTCGTGCCCGATGTTTTTCTTTGTCCGTCGCGTCGCAGTGGCACAAGTCCCATTGGGATTCGAGATCTGCGAACAACCGTGGATGGAGAGGGTGGCAGGTTGCCCTGTGGGTGTCCTATCCCGCCCCGTCCCCGAACGGTTTCTATGAGTGTCACTGGAGCTCTCTGTGACTACGCAGGAAATCACGGTGACTTGACGCCGGGGGCTACTGGCGAGCCCACCGATTTCTACTTTGGGGGAAATGGCACAGGTGTAATCATCAGTGTTCGGCCAAATTGTAAGAATGGCGAGGCAATTAGCCCAGCAGATCGCATTCGGATGGCATCGGTAAGCGATGGCACGTCAAGCACCTTCCTGTTCGGTGAAAAATTCGTTCCACAGAACAAGCTTGAACAGTTCCCGTTTGATTCGCCTGCCTACGATGGTGACCACCTTCCGGCTTCCTGTCGCCTCGCGGGGCCAGGTCTGCGACTGGCGAATGGTCCACGTGATGTCTTGGCAGACATGTTCTCATTTGGAAGTTGGCACCCCGGTGGAGCCCACTTTGCGTTGGTCGATGGCAGTGTGCGTTTCTACAGTTCACAAACAGACACGAAGGTTCTCGGTTCTCTGGCGAATCGACGTGATGCACGTGTTGTCGAGTTGACGCCGTGATCGTGTTGGCTGGAACAAAATGTAGGCTTCTACTTGGAACCGTGCTGCTGCTCACGATCGTAGGTTGCGGGACGTCTGCCGGCCCGACGTCGGGTGTGGTTCGATTCGATGATGGAACGCCGGTCACATCCGGAAGTATCGAGTTCCGTAGATTGACCGACAAAGCACGCTTTGCCAGCCGCATCGATCCTCAGGGGATGTTTCAGCCGACCAGTCAGGAGGGCGCGGTTGGTTTACCACCGGGCAGGTACGAGGTCGTTATCGTGCAAATTGTACTCACCGAGGACTTAGCGCTCGAAGCCCACACTCATGGGAATACCGTCCCCCGTCGTTACGCTGACTACTATACCAGTGGTCTGAAAGTCGATATCGCAGCCAATCAAGCGAAACGTATCGAAATTGTGGTGCCAGCCGATGCTGACCCAGTGCCCCAGTGAACTGTGAACTGTGAACTGTGAACTGTGACTACGTCATATTCAACGCATTGCTTTCGTTCTAGGTTCTACCACGGATTTCTCTGCGCAACCTAAGCAGCCTTGCATGCCGATTGGCGGGCCGGTCATTGCGGCAACTTTGCAGACGTTTTTAGCTGCCGCTACACCCAAACGCAGACGGTTCAAAGATGGCGTGTGCTGGTGCGTGAGCAGGTATTGCGATGCACGCGAGATGGTTGGCGTGGTGCTAATACTCAGGGTGGGTTTCGGGTTTCTTCCAGAGGTTCGTCAGCAATTCCGGTGTCTTCACACCGAGCGGGAATTGTTGGCTGTATTCATGATCTGAGATTCCTGCGAACTGTCGCAACGATTGATGGATATGCTCGGGGCGCACACGGATGCCATTGTCAACGACCGTGTTCAATGGCTTAGGATCCAAGGGCAGAGCAAACTGCTGCTCATCGGTTGCACCAACCACTCGGTTACCTTCAATTCCGGGGCCGAGAAACATGATGGACCCAATGGACCAATGATCTTTCCCGTTGCCTTTGTTGTAGTCGGGAGTGCGACCCATTTCGCTTTGTGCGATCACGACAATCTTTTCCCGAATGTTTAACTCTTCTGCACGGTGTAACGCATAGGCGATTCCCTCCAGAAATTCCGGTATCAGCTTCATCTGGTCTGCGTCGTTGTTGGCATGACTGTCGAACTGACCGATCGTGAGATTTGCGGAAACGCAGACACCGGCTTTAAAAGATGCTAAAGCGATTTCTGCTTGTTGGGCGAGTCTCCCTTTTGGGATTTGGTTGGGAATGTGGGGTGTAACACGCTTCAACGCTTTGGAGTTTACTTGTGCGGCATACAGCATGCTTTCTGCGTGTTGGCGACGTGGTAGCTGGGGATTGGTTCCACGTTCTTTTTGTCGTTGCTGCAACGCTTGCTCGATTCGATCCAGAGCAAAATGATCGTGGTACGGTGATTTGGGATTACCTTCAATCGAGTCAGCGTTTGCGATTCGCTTGAGCGATGGCAGATAGGGGACTCTCGCTTTGGCAACCAGGTTTCCGGTGGCGGAATAGTTGCCGAAAGTCAAAAACGAAAGCGGACATGAAGCACCTTGGCATGCTGCCACCAATGCTGCAAAGGTGGGATAAGCCAGGCTGTCAAGCTTTCCTGTGGCCATGTAACGGGAGCAGGGCGAGTGATTGTTCACTGAGTAATCCAGTCCGTTGAGCACTAATAACTCTGAACCAAATTCTGTGTAGAAATCTTCGTTGCTCAGTCCGTCCTGCTTGTGTTGTGACGTGGGAGCAAATTGGTGATTTCCATGGCTCACGATTTGTTCGCCGGTGTACAGTCGGTTGATGCGATCGGTTCCTTTCGGATCCATCAAGTAGGTGGTGTCCCATCCGCCGGAAGCATTGAATACCAAATAGTAGGGACCGTCGTAGGGAGGTAATTCCTGCTGCTCATCGATTGCGGAAAGTGACTTTGTGGGTGCACTCAAGCCTAACCCCGTCAATGCGCAGGTTTTCAGGAAGTCACGTCTCATCGTTGGTTCCGGGTTTGGTGCGGAGTGGGAAACTTGCTGGGGTGTATCGCAAAAGAAAATGAAAAAAGAACAGGAACTGTGGGGCATCGTGTCTGGGGTTACTCATAAAGAAACTCATGTTGCCGGATCAAGTAAGTCACGACAGCCCGCCACGCTCGTACGGTGTAGTGCGGATCCGGAACAGGTTTCTCGAGTCCCTGTCGACAACTCCATGTTTCTCGTTCATCGAATCGGCCACTCTGTTGTGCATCGGAAATGACCCCGGCAAACAAGTCAAAGGTGCGTCCTACTTCAGTTGATTCTTCTGTGTCATCGCGACCTAACACGTGTTGGTGCAGATGAACGATCGCTGCACGGATTTCAGTGTCAGTAGCAGCAGATTTACCCGGTATTGCATCGGGATCGATATTCGGAAAAAGAATGCGGTCCATTTTGTTGCGGCTGAAGTCAAGGGCAACATTCCGACAGGCAATGTCATTGGCGAGTGTTCTCTGGATTGCGCCCATGGCCCCACTCGGGTCAACAGCACGCTCGGTAACCTCTTTTGAATCGATCCCTCCGTAAAGCATTGCCGTCTGACCTTGAAGGCGTCCTGATGGTTTTCCAAAAATGGCAAACACTTTACGTTCCAGTTGTTCAGGGGACAGCATCCGCACGATGCCAATGTCTTCTAGCATTGCCGTGCGTTCTGGTGAGGATGCGGGCTTGCTTAAGCCATCAGCGCGATAGAAATCACTCAGCACCCAATCCTTGATAACCGATTTGAAGTTGTAGTTTGAGTCCGCAAACCTTATTGTGATTGCCTCGATTTCCTCCTGTTGAGCGTGATAGGCAACGCTTTTTGCATTGTAGAAGGGATCCTCAAGACTTTGAGGTGGTGGCAATGGGCGACGTCCTGTCAGCAGGTAATAGGCATGACCGACCATTGTTCTTGCAAAGCGAGGGTCCGATGCGGTTTGTTCGCCCAACCACTGCAACGCCCGCCACTGTTCGGTCTGGGGAAGATCGCTTCCCTCAAAACCAGTGGCAAACATATCTGTGAACCAGCCCTCTTTTCGTTTTCCGTAAAGAGCACTGTTGCGGTCGAAACGCCAGAAGTTCTGAAACAGGCCTGCCACGGGATCAAGTGTTTTGTGGCATACCACACACTCGGATGCCTGCATCGTCGGATTCTCAAACTTTGCCGTTACCGCTGCAGCATCCGAGACTCTTGCTGCCAGTTCCAGCACGTCTACCCCAAGGAAATGCTCGTAGTACATGCGAGCCCGCAGGCGATTGCGATTGGTTTCGGTGGTGGGATACCTACTCAGGTATTGCAGTGTGCTGAGTAGTCCGGCGTGTGGGTAAAATCCTGTGTTGGATGTCTGGTTTTCGCTTTCCCGTCGTCCTTGCAGTGCCTGAAGCCTCACAGGGATGTATTCGAATGGATCATCAAGATTTTTGAAGCGACCTTTCACTTCATCAAAGCATCCATAGCCACGAGACGTATACGGTGTGACCATGATATAGTTCGCTGTGACAATTTCGGTGAATGGGTGATCGTTGCGCACAATGTGCTCAACCAGACTCATGGGCTCACCGAGAAGAGCGGCACGGTAATCACGTGATAGCTTGTGTCCAGCGTCACGACGTTCTTTCTCGTCTTCGATGTAGCTCAGGTCGTGTTTCTGATACCAGCCACGTGTTTTGTCAAAGTGTTCGTAGGAAAGCACTGTTTGGTCAGGATTTCCGTCGACACCCAGTGTGAGAAAGATGTCATTGAAGCCTTCCTGTAGTCGTTCATAGAACGCGTCTTCACGCAAAACGTTGTCAAGGATGCTCTCAAATGCTTCGTGGTTCAGATCCGCCTTTTGAATCTTGCGACCTGCTGCGGTCGAAAGCTGGGTGGGCGGTCGCACTGCTAGGGATTCAATCTCGTCGTGGGTTGGAAGGCGTCCTGCAAGCGACAACGTTGCTTTTCGAAGCACACGAAGATCATTCAGCATTGTGACGTCTTCAAAAAATGATTCGGGGCTAACCGAGCCAACAGTTGTGATACCAGTGGGGGAACCCGGATTCCTTGCGCGGCGTACGAAAGCTTGCAAAATCCGGTAGCCAGCGCTACCCGGTTTCAGAACCTCTTGCCCTCCGTGGTCTCTTCCTCCTGCAGCTTTGATCAGCAATAGCGAAAGACCGTCATGCTGCTGGTGGGCCATTCGTATGAATGCGTCTTGATTTCTGCGTGCAGCCGCAGGACGCTCTTCCGGTGGCAGTCGACTCAGGTCTTGAAGCACAAATCGTGTGTCATCGGCATCGCCCCCGGTCTTGTGACATTTCACGCACTCAGAACGTCCCACCTTGGGCCACAGTTCCTTGGAAAAGAAGTTGTCAAATTCTTTGTTTTTACTCGTTGGGCAAGCGACGGGTTCGGAAGCAAATGATGGCTTTTCGGCAACAGAGATCAACGTCATGACAAACACTACCAGAAGGCAGTGTGCAATGAAGGCTGGCGTTCTATTGCTGGTTGGCATGGTAACTTCTGTTGGGATCGTTTTGGTAAATGCCCGGTTGCACTGAGATGACAATAGCAAGCGTTGAATTCCCCATCGTTTTATTCTATTCGAATGACTCTTGGTTTACCCTCAGCTTTTTGGCAGCAATCTGCTTTTGAAAAATTGAAGCTTCAGTGCTTCAGGTCTACCAATCAACCGTGTTCCGTTGCCTGAATAGTCGCTGGCTTGATCTGGTGCCGATCTTTCCTGTGTTTCGTGCTGCACTTTCTGAATTCGAATGCCCTGTCTGGAGGTGCACTTCAGGGGTGAGTTAAGGTAATCGTGGTGTGATGGGGATCAGGTTTCAGTCAGTGAGGGTTTTGCTTTCCTGGTGGCAAAGATTATTGTCAGCCTGTTGTTGTTGCCGAAGGCTGCGGATATTTTCGGAAATGCTGTTTTCGAATTCCGCTTCGAAGCTAATGAAATTAGTCATGCTTTACTGTGAACTAGAATCTGATGCAAAGTAACACCTCCGAACAATCAGACCAAATTGGGATCGCGTCAGAGCTTACAGGCGTGAGGAGGACTTCACGTTGGCTGAAGTTGTTTTTGGTCTGCGTTAGCTTGTTGGGAGTTGTGTGCCGAGGCGGGATACTCTTTCTCATGTAGGTCGCTATTATCGGGCCAGCGACTTATGTCTATCCGCCCGGTCAGACTCCGCAGCGTTTTTTGACGGTCGCAAAAGAAGTAGGCGGTTTGCAGACCGGGGAGAATGTTGAATTCATTTATTCGGCTGGATTCACTGACGTAAAGGAGGGATTCACTTATGTGAGTGATCAGAAGGTGGTGGTATACGATCCTGAAGGCAATCCTCCGTTGGTCTCGATTGATTACGGTGACATCCAAGGTTTAGAGCTTGAGCGTGCTGACTCGTCTCTGTTGGATAGTGTCATTGCCGTAGTGTTGGAGGATTCATATATCTTGATCCCCGTCGCCAGTGAAAAAGATCGAGATATTGATTTTTTCGAGGCGATTGAAGGACGAGTCCGCGATCCTGAGTGATTTTTCTGGAAACTCAGGCAGTATGATTACCTCGCTTGCTTTTCAGAACGAATAGCAATGGCGCGGGGGCTGATCAAGGTGTTGTTCATCAAGTTTTTGTTCATCAAGGGCTATCAGCAGCGTGTTGCCCACCACGCTTGGACCTT
>CAXGRW010000302.1:0-6676 GCA_964012125.1 uncultured Rhodopirellula sp. | reverse complement strand
CCGTACGCGGCACCCCCGAACACATTCGCAGTGACAACGGCCCAGAGTTCGTATCGAAAGTAATCTGCCGTTGGCTGAAAGAAGCTGATGTCAAAACACTGTTCATCGCCAAGGGCAGCCCTTGGGAGAACGGCTACGTCGAATCGTTCAATGGCACGCTTCGCGATGAGCTACTCAACCGTGAAATCTTCCTGAGCTTCGAGGAAGCTTGCTGGGTGATTGATCGCTGGCGACTCGACTACAACCATCACCGCATCCACAGTTCATTGGATTATCAAACCCCTGCCGCATACGCGGCCGTTTGTGTTCTTCCGACTTCGGCTACGCCTCAGCCTCCAGAACACAGCGCATTACCAACCCCTATCCTCTCACTCAACCTGGTGCAAAGACTGGGGGGGAGTCATGTGATTCAGACTCGTTTCGAGCGCGTTCTGAGAGTTTTTAGAGAGTTTTCGCCATAACCCGAAGGACAGGAGGAAAGTTCACTAATGGGAGCGTGCATCACTTGCATTCTGAAAATCGCAACTTTGCGAACCGAGTACTTTTCAAAACCTTGCCAGAAGCGAGTGTTTTCACACATTGCGAACACAGACAACCATTTCGAGGAGGGTCCTGCACAGGGAGATTTGCTCCAGTCAGCGGTACCGTCCGCTTGAATCAGACATCAAAGAAGGCGAGATTTTCTGCCTCGGCTTTTATCGTTTTAAACGGCGGTTTTACAGTCTTTGTGAAGCCACTCACTTTCAGAGGGTACTCTTACTGGCCAGCGTAATCAAAAACGTGCAATCCGGTTTTGGCCTCTCTGCCCACAGACTCTCACGCTTCCTGCTGGGCGGTGACACGCTGATTAACAGACTACGCCGCGGGCTGACGGTCGAGATGCGTTTGGCTAACAAAACCAGACAGCGATTCGTCTCACGTGTGACCAGGCTTGACGAGCAAGGTTCGATCCATCACGCGATGATCGCGGGTTACGTGGGACGATGGAAACAGTGGGCCTCGGGTGGCCTGGCTGAGTTCACGAAACAGATCACTTAAGCAACTGATTCTTGACGACGACGTCGACGGTTACCTGCCAAGCCTACGATGCCGAGTAATCCCATCACGATAGCAGTGCTGGGTTCAGGAACTGCACCACCTGATGCTGCAAAACTCCGGGTGATGGTGACAGTGTCGGAATTGCTCTCGTCGGAACCGTATCTGGTCGTCCCGGTTCCCACGGTGATTCCGGCGCTCGCAAAGCTTCCGACGTACGTACCCGACCCTGAAATACCCGAGATCACATCTCCATTGACCGGACCACTACTGGGGAATTCCCCTACGAGGGTTTTGCTGATGCAGATGGTCTCGTTAAGGAAGTTTTGAAACACATGGCCAGAGCCAGTGAAGCTGACAGGGGCATACCCGCTGGACCCGAATTCGGCGGCAACGCCTCCTCCCTTCGTTCCTTCAGTAACGCTCGAATAGTCGAATTCAAATTGCCTCATCTCGTCACTGGTATCAACATTACTGATCGTGCCGTTGACCGGGTTAAAGTATGACCCAAACTGACCGAATTGGTCGTCTGAACGAATGGCGTAGACCGTGAAGTCACCAGACATGCTGAAACCGATGGTGTCATCACCATTGTCGGTCAGCGTGATGATGATACCAGCGTCTGCACAAGTAGTCAGTGCTGCAATGAACAGCAGTGAAAGCGGAAGTTGAAATCGGATGGACATATTGAAGAAGTTTTTTCGTAATCGGTTCATTGGCTCAACAACTTGCCAAAGCGTGAAGGAAGGTGTTTTGCTGATTGGCGGCGCATTTACGATCAAAGACTAGCCAATGTTTATCGCTAAATCTTGTAGCGTAGGGATTGCGGGAAGTGAGGTGGTTAGGGGTGTTAGGTAAAGATTGGTTTCTTGCAAGAGGGGGTGCTGATAAAAGCACCAAGTAGGAGAATAACCTCAGGTACGAATGGCACTGCCGCTGTCTTCTTCAGTGTTTTTGGCCCGCCAAGGTAAACTCTGCCTTGGCAACTCTCCTCGGTTAAGTCAGTACGCAATTACCTTCGGTGTTCGCTTCTAAGCGGGCGAGACGACCGCAGCCCGAAATCGCATTTGGCTGATTCGCCGTATTCTGTGGCGGATGCAATCGCGTTATTACGGCGGCCTTTCGCAAGCCGCGATCGACCGTGCGAGAGAATTGGCGTAGGGGGCCGACCTGCGGGTCACGGCCCCGAGGCAGCGGAACCGTGCTACCGAATCCAACAACGATACCCGATCCGTGACGAAGCATTTCGGCCCGCGGTCACGTGTCCTGATTTCCGGCACAAAACTCACCCGCCGATACAAAGGCCGGCTGATGGATGTTTCTGTCCAGCGGTAAGGATCCGAATTTGAGGGGGAACGATACTCCGCACTCAGCGCCACCGCCAACCATATTACCGGCTCGCACTGGAACGGTTTCGGCTTCTTCAACTTGCCATGCAAGGCGAAAGCCTGTGAGCCAGCGAAAGAACCAAAGAATGGTGCGGTGCGCAAGCTACACCCTCAAATTCACCGAAGAGGGACTTGAGCAGAAATTCAATTCACTCGATGCCCAGCGAGAATCAGTCGAAGTCTACATCGCCTCGGCGACATGACTTCTGAATTCAACTCATACTTCGAGCTCTTGATTGTAACTTTTGTATCGTCGGCATCCTCTCTACGCCCGCGCGACTCTCCGACTCTGCATCAACTTAATGGAATGAGGAGTTGATGCAGAGACACAAGAGGCGGGCAGACGCAGGGTTATTCATTGATCTTGTAACGAGACAGTAGCTCTTGATCGCGGAGATACAGCTTGCCGTTGGCGATGACCGAGTGGGGCCAGTTGCGTCCGCTCGGTGATCGTCGGTCGAATCGTTCAGGGAACTCAAAGCGTCCCTTTTGCTCGTAGCCGTCAGGTGTTGCTTCGATCATTGCCACTTCCGCTTTGCGTTCGGCATACAAAATCAGGTTCCCGTCGGCATAAACGATGGACCCCAAACCCAGCGATCCTCGAACGCGATTGCTGTACCACTCTAAATCACCACTTTCGAGATTCTGGCACACCCAACCGCGTCGATCGGAAATGTCGTAGATGAAACCGTCGTATAACACGAAACCGCCCAAGTCATTCTTCCTGTTACGACTGAAGTAGACGTGCTCCACGTCGAAGACGCCATCATCGTTTTTTAGACAACTTGAGCAGGTCGCAGCCCGCGGAACCGACACTCGCAACATGCCCGTCGTGATAAACCGGAGTTGGGACGACGGCATCCGAATAGGGGGGGCTTAGGTCGGGTGAGCCAGTAGAGTCATTCGTCCAGCTGCCCGTCATCAACGCCGGGACGTCGGGCCAATGTTCTTTTGGAATAGCCGCCCACCAGAAACCACCGAACTCAAGCCGCGCGCCTCCACCTCGGTCGCTCCCTCGTCGCGAAGCGTCAACTGCCAGCCCTTGGATTGCTTGGCGACTGGTCGGACGATCTGTTCAACCTACGTTTTATTGATGACGCAGAGCCGGTCATGACGATTCGTGCACAAATTGAGGAACGATGGAATCCTGGCGTCGGTGATTGCCGGCAAGAGTTGGTTTTTATCGGAATCGACATGGACGCGGTCGCGTTTTTTACGACTCGCTGCAAGCCTTTTTGCTAACCGATGAAGAAATACAGCAGGGAGCGGGGCAGTGGGGAGAATATGCCGATCCGTTTCCACCCTGCCATCTGACCGTGGACGAACACGACTGCGGCGCGGGCTCCCTCGGAATCGTCCTTCGGACGCACGATATCCAGATGCCGGGCATTACTGTCGCCTGGGCGATAGGCGATGTCTGCTTCGATGACCACATCGTCCGGGGCTGTCTTCAGCAGTTCTTCCGTGGACATGCGTTGCTGTCGATTGCCTTTGGCACCCTGTTGGTTGCGATCGCGATTGCCGGCCAAACGTCGCTGTAGCGATTCGAGCTCCTTGCGATCCAGAAATCCGTCTTTGTTCGCGTCACTACGATCAAAGAACCGCTTCATAAATCCCGTGGTCTCGTTCTTCGTGAGCTTTTCGTCGCCATCTTTGTCAAATTTCATCCAACGTGTGATTTGATCCGCGTCAGGCACTGGCTCGCGAGCATCTTGCAGCTCTGCGAGCACATCAGTCACCATCGCGGCAGTCAAGTCACCATCGCGGCAGTCAATAGGGCACTTAAACGTAGGTATCGAAGCATGCTTGGCTTGTTGATCGGGGCAAACGAACTAGCCGCCATCGTGATGGCGACGAAGGCGATCAGAAATAGAAGCGGAATGGATGGGAAACAAAATATATTTCAAGGCATAACCCAAAAAAGTATTTAGAAATTCCGATCATCGGCAAGTCTAAGATGCTCCACCACGTTGGTGCAGTGCAAAGGATCCTAATTCTTCTAGCCGACACCCGAGGTTGGAAGCGGCGTCTTGCAGCGTTGGCAGGATTCGACGTCTTAGTTCTGCGGAACTCACCCGCGTGGCTTGGACTCCCACATTCATAGCGGCAATCAACGTTCCGTTGCGATCGGCAACGGGAACAGCAATTGACCGCAACCCGACCTCAAGCTCTTCGTCGACCAACGCATAGCCCAACTCCCGGGCCTTGGCGATTGCTTGCCGAAAGTCCTTCTTCGACGTGATGGATTTCGCGGTGTGCGACGCCAGCGGATTTCGCTTTAGATACTCAGTCAAGTCCGTTGCATTGAGAGAAGCCAAAAGCACGCGACCCAGAGAAGTACAGTCCGCTGGCAAGCGGCTGCCGATGTTTAAAGACACCGTCATGATTCGACGGGTCGCCGCTCGAGCCACATAGACAACTTCATCGCCGTCCATCACGGCAAG
This sequence comes from uncultured Rhodopirellula sp., assembly GCA_964012125.1. Lineage (GTDB taxonomy): Bacteria > Planctomycetota > Planctomycetia > Pirellulales > Pirellulaceae > Rubripirellula. The sequence goes on along the minus strand of CAXGRW010000302.1, from coordinate 1,809 downwards.
CGAACAGGACTCGTTCGTTGCCTCGCTGACCATTTCCAAGAATGGTTGAGCCGTGGCCGGAAAGGAACGCGCGGAGTTGTAGTACGGCTGAGCTAAAGAGAGCACTTTAGGCTCCAACCGATAGCGATCTTGTATCGGATGGACGTAGCCAGCCTCGGACAACGTGTAGAGACAGCGGCGAACCACCGCGCGAGAAAGTCCGGTCATTTTGGATATCTCTGCGGCCGTCAGTTCACCTTCACTTGCAGAAAACGATTTTAATACTTCTAAGCCGCGTACCAGCGACGTCATGAAATTCGGATCACCGCTGCGAAACAGCATGTTTTCGTTGGGATTTTTCATCTCCAGGTCTCCGGCCTGTCGGTCTTGTTCGGCTTGATCGCAATCAAGATCGCGGCCATGAACGGTCTGCCAAGAAAAGAAGCCTCAACAACGCGTTTGTGCGATTATCGTACAGTTTGACTGACTATCGAACAAAGGCTATTATGGTAGAAATTGATCGTCAGCCAAAACTTTTCAGAGCTCCGCTATGCACTTTTGGAATACAGCTTTTTGCATCAGTTTGGTATCGGCTTTCGGGGTCGTCGGATTTTCCCGAACTGCTGTAGCAAAGCAAGATGATTGCCCCAACATCCTTTTCATCTACACTGACGATCAATCACATCGCACCGTTGGTTGCTATCCCGAGGCTTATCCGTGGGTGAAGACACCGAACATCGATGCTCTGGCGAAAGCGGGGGTGCGTTTCGCCAATCCGTATATTGGAACTTGGTGCATGCCTTCCCGAGCCAGCATGTTGACCGGGCTGCAACCGTATCGATTTGAATCATTGCGTATGCAGGGCGACTATCCTGGCAGTACCTACGATCCCGTGAAGCTTCCATTTTGGCCGAGGGCATTTCGCGATGGCGGCTATACGACGGCGCAGATCGGCAAATGGCATACCGGCATCGATTCGGGCGCGAATCGCGACTGGGACTACCAGGTGGTTTGGAATCGACCGAAGAATCGCGACAACGCGGGGAGCTACTACGACAACCAGTTGTTAGAAACCAACGGCGGTCCGCCGACGATGACCAAGGGCTATTCGACGGATAACTACACCGACTTGGCGGTCGACTTTATCCAGGGTGAGAATCGTGACGATGAGAAGCCGTGGTATCTTTGGCTTTGTTACAGCGCCGTCCACAGTCCCTACACACCAGCAGAGCGTCATCTCGCAGAATACGCGGAGCCTGATGTTCCGATTCCAGCGGACATCTATCCGCCACGCAAGGGAAAGCCTTCGTACATGCAGAAGATTGACTTTTGGGAACCGGGAAAGTCGGGCGTTCCGGTCCTGAAGGGCGGCGAGATTGCAGAAGCAACCACCTCGGGAACCAAGGGCATTCATGGCAATTCGCTGACCGATTGGACTCGCCAGTATCACCAAGGTGTGAACGCGATTGACGAATCAGTTGGGAAACTGATTGAGACCCTGAAAAAATCCGGCCAACTTGAAAACACGTTGGTTGTGTTTACGTCCGATCAAGGATTCGCCTGGGGACAGCACGGCTTCTTTACCAAGCTTGCACCGTACGACGCCAACATCAAGGCGCCGATGATCGTCAGTATGCCGGGGACCATTCCGCAAGAGAAAGTGTGCGAGCATCCCGTTGGTGGTGTTGATTTGATCCCCACGTTTTTTGGGTTCGCAAAATTGGACCTGCCTTGGAAGATGCACGGGCACGACCTGACGCCCCTGCTGATGAATCCGAGCGCTGATTGGGATCATCCGGTTTTGCTGACACTGACTGGGTCGACTTACGG
>CAXGRW010000301.1:0-6681 GCA_964012125.1 uncultured Rhodopirellula sp. | reverse complement strand
CGTGATCCGGCGCGAAAATCACCAGGGTGTTGTCATCGATTCCCAGTTCCTTCAGTTTACGGAGAATCGCCCCCATCGAATCGTCAATCCACGCTTCACCAGCCACATGGCTATCGGGCTCGAATCCTTTTTCAGTGATCGTCTTGAGAAGCTCCTTGCGAGGTGTCATGACCTCTGGCAGGCTTTCAACTTCGCCCTCTCCCGTGATCAGCGGGTGGTCCATGGATTTTCGCCAGGACTTATCCGGCCCGTGCAGCAGGGTACTGCAAAGGTGAAGGTAAAAGGGGCCGTCCTTGTTCTCTTCAATGAATTCCAGAGCCGCCACCGTCGTCCATTCAGGGTTGTGCGAGGAATAGGGCTGATGAATGTTCTCTGGGTAGACGTTTTTCGCCCATGAAAAGCCCAGCGTCTTCAGGTAACGACACATCCAGCGTTCGTTGTGTTTGAACTGAGCCGATGTTTCAGGCCCGGGACTCACGTCTTTTGGAATGTTGATCCATTTGTCTTTCCCTTTGTAAAACTCCGGAAAATCCAATTCGGAAGTAAGGTGATACTTCCCAACGAAGCCGGTGGTATAACCAGCTTCACGGAGAGCATTTCCGACGTTCATGTTGTCACGCTCAAGTGCGACATTGAAATTGGGAAGCCCCTGATTCTCTTTCCCGCCGACCTCTTCGGTGTAACGTTTGCTATGCGAATTACCAGCGAACCGACCAGTCAGGAAGCTGTATCGAGATGGCGTACAAACCGAACTGCTGACGTAGGCGCGAGTGAACTTCATTCCTTCGTCTGCCATGCGGTCGAGGTTGGGAGTGTAGGTATCGCCCCCATAAGCGGCGATGCTCGATGGATTCTGATCGTCGATCAGAAACATGATGATGTTAGGGCGTTCTCCGCGAGCGACGGTGGCAACCAATCCCATCAAACAGAAGATCCAAAAAGAAAGCACAAGTCGTTTCAAAATCTGTGACCGTTTCGATTTGATAACCCGAAGCGTTAGCGAGGGATTAGAACCGCAAGACGCGACCGAGCCCCCCTCGCTTACGCGTCGAGTTTCCAAGGAACTTGAGACTGCGAATAAGTTTTTCATGGTGAGATTTTGGGATGAAAGCATGTGTCGTGGATCGTGCTCTCTTCGGAACGCGACATTTCGATGATTCAGGAGTTGTGCTTCGCTACTTTGCTTCAGGTGCTTTGGTACGTCCGGCTTTCTTTTTTTCACGTGCAGCTTGCTTTTCTTCTCTCGACATTTTTTTAACAGGTGGACTGGCATCAGGATTCCAGCGTTTTTCCTGCTTGCTTACTGGGTCCGCCATTTCGTCGAGCCATACGTTGTATTTATTCGTAAGCTCGGAAACCACTTTCGGGTATTTTGCAGCAAGGTCGGTGGTTTCACTGATATCATTTTCGAGATCAAAGAGTTCGACACGACGTTTCTCAGCAACCAGCTTCCAGTTTCCAGAACGAATGGCCCACTTTCCCTTGGCACCCGCAGAACTCCAATACAGTTCGTCGTGGAGCTTGTCGGTTTCGCCTTTGAGGGCGGGCAAAATGCTTTTACCGTCCAAGGGGTTGTCCTTTGGCATGGGCAGCCCGGCGGCGTCGAGAGCAGTGGCAAACAGATCGATAGAACACATGGGAACGTCGCATTCTTTCCCACCTTCCAGTTGAGCCGGCCACGACACGATGAACGGGACACGAATTCCGCCCTCGTAGTCCATCTGCTTGAAACCACGGAGCGGCGCATTGTTAGCGCTCATGGCCCCAGAACCACCATTGTCCGTGAGAAAGATCAGCAATGTATTGTCAAAAACGCCGTGTTTTTTCAACGCCTTTACAATTTCGCCAACTCCCATGTCCAGGTGCTTGACCATAGCCATGAGCGTGTCGCGTGTTTCGTCCCCGGTAACTTTCTTGATGTCTTCTTGGGGGGCTTCCGGCGGAGAATGCACCGCGTTGTATGCGACATAGAGGAAGAATGATTCCTCCTTGTGGCGGCTGACAAAATCGACTGCTTCCTCTGTGATTCGCGTGGTGAGATAGCCGTCCTCTTTGATAGGTTTGAGTCCACGATAAATGGGGTGGTCCATGTCTGAGTGGTCAAAGTAGGGATGTGCCCCGCGTCCCATAAATCCATAGAACTCATCGAAGCCTCGATTCATGGCGTGGTACTCTTCGGTGAGTCCGAGGTGCCACTTGCCCAACGCACCAGAAACGTAACCGGCTGGCCCCAGAAGCTGAGGAATAAACACTTCATCAAGCGGAACGCCCGAGCCTCCCTCCCCTGCTGTATAGATTCCAAATCGTTGCTGATAACGACCGGTCATGAGTCCTGCACGGGTTGGCGAACACACGTGCCCACTGGTATAGCCCTGCGTGCAGATGATAGATGAATCCGCAAGAGCATCAATATTCGGTGTACTGACTTCTGGCGGGGAGTGCGGATTGTAGCTGACGTCGGCATAACCCTGGTCATCTGTGAGAATGATGACAATATTCGGTTTCTCTTCCGCCAACACGATGGTGGACATGCAGACCAAACTGACTGTCAGTGTTTTCAGTGCGGGTCGTAGTATTTTCTGTACGTGTCGTAGTGTTTTCTGCACGTGTCGCTGGCTCATGGTCACGATTCAGTTCTTTCAAGGCTAGGGTGGATGCGGCGTGATTTGAAACAGGTTTTCGATCCGTTCGCTGGGCAAAGCTGATCTCAAGAAGGGCACTGCAATCGATTGCCTGCGTCCTCACCTGCCATCCCGTTTTCGTGTTTTTCGGTTTCTCTGTTTTCCGTGTGTGACACTCCGAATGTATGCTGCCGTTTCACGTTGATTAAGGCTGCCAGACTTATCGCGGTCGGTGCGTTTGAAGACGTTGCCGATGTGGTTGCCACTCGCACAAACACCAGTGAACTCTTTCATACTGAGTTGCCCGTCGCCATCGGCATCAGCTTCCTGAAACCAAGTCTCGGGGGCTTTCCTTGACAGGGTCCACCAGGACACGTCTTCAAGGGCTTTGCGGAACTCACCTGAGTTCAAACCGCCGTCACTATCACTGTCGGCCTTTCGAAAATGATCAGGTCCGTGTTTCGGTGAGTGGTAGATTGATTGACTGAATTCACCGTATCCGACTCGGCTATCTTCATCAGCATCGACCTGCTTGAACAATTCTGCCGGAGTCATCGACAGCCGATTTTCTCCCAGCGGTTTTGATTCAGGAATGGGCGGAGTAAAAGTGATCGTCTTGATTCGCCCGTCCTTCTCACTGGACGCTTTTACTCCGTATCCAACCGTCGCTTTCCTCGCAGCTTTGTTGGCAATCCCTACGAAGTGTATTTTGGATTTTGAATCCGTATGGAGGTCACGCAGCACTTCGCCATCCTGCAGCACTTTGAGTTTTTTACCACCAGCATGGACTTCCTTCAGAACTCCTACGACAACAGAGCTGTTTTCACCCTTACTGTTGCTTTGAGCAAACACAGATGGGGCAAGACAGCAACAGCTAAAGACAATGCATCCGATGGTTTGATTGAATCGATTAATCATGAAAACAACTCCATGACTGGTTTTTCTCCGTCACCGACGGTCATAGGGCGACCGGAAGGTGATATGGCCGGTGATTCGATGTCCATTCCAGCCGCCAGTGCGATGCTTGCGTGAAAAGCTCCCACCGAAACGGCATTATCCTCAACGTAATATCCAGCATCATCGCTCTTGCCATAAACAAATCCCGCCTTGGTGCCTCCACCCGCGAGAACAGTGGAAAAGCAGACGGGGTGATGACTGCGACCATCACCATCGAAGTTTGGTTTTCGACCAAATTCTGTTGCGACGACAACCAGAGTGGACTCCAGCATCCCACGCTGCTGCAGGTCCTTGATGAGTGTTGCAAATGCTTGGTCGAACACCGGTGCTACGTCACCCATTTCGTCGGCGAGCGCTTTATGGTGATCCCAGCCGTCGTGCTTTACCTCGACAAAACGCACACCAGAATCAACCAATCTACGAGCAAGCAGGCACCCTTGACCAAATGAGTTGTCGCCATATGCCTCCCGCTGTTCTTGAGACTCACCCGAAAGGTCGAATGCTTTCAGTTCCTGACTCTTCATCAATGCGAGAGCATCGTCATAGAAACTATTGTATGCATTGACCCCCTTATCGTTGAATTTCGTACGAAATTTGGCATCGAGTCCGTTAAGTAATGTCAGTCGTTTTTTTGCAGCGGCGTTGCCACCGATGGATTCAACATCATTGATCCCTTGGCTAGGATCACCAATCGCAAGAGGTGCATAGCCCGACGGGAAGAACCCGTTGCCCTGGTCAGAACGGCGGTTGATACACACGCTTGATGGCAACGTTTTGCTGCTCCGTCCTAAATAGTGAGAGCCCCAAGCCCCAAGGTTGGGGTGCAGGATCGTACCGCGTTTTTCAAATGCAGTCCTCATAAAGTACTGCGCTGGCGCGTGGACACCAATTTTCGCCTCCATCGAGCGAATCAGGGTGACACGATTCGCGATCGACGCAAACTTCGGAAAAAAATCGGTGACTTGAAAGTCGGCTGATGTGTTAATTGTCTTTGCCGGACCTTTTGATTTTCCCTGCTTTGGGTCCAACGAGTCGATGTGACTCAAACCACCGCTAAGCATCAACCAAATCACGCTCTTTGCTTTACCGAATACGGCAGGCTTCTGGCTTGCCGGTTCTGCAGCAACGAACTGTGCCGCTGGAAGGATATTCAGACCAAACGACGCCGCAGCGCAGCGTTCTACAAACTGCCTCCGCGACGGTATATCCAAAGAGTTAAGAAGTTGTTTCATGTCGAATCGGACGGTTGGGGATCGCGGTAAAAATGAATGTCGCAGCAGCAATTGTTAACTATTGAACGAACAGGAACTCACGGGAGTTCAACAGAGCCCAGGTGATGTCGCCTAGGTCGAGTCCTTGATTAAGTGCGGCAATACACTGTTTCATGTCTTGGTCACTTGGAGATCGCGACAGGCATGTGCGGTACAGAGAGGCGATCTGCTTGGCTTGCGCGTTTTTGTTTCTGGCTGCCCCGCCCTCTGATGCTTTGCGCATCAGACTCTGCATGACTTCACCATTCATCATCACCAAAGATTCAGTGATACCACCTTCGGTCGATCCATCATCAGCCACTTCACGAGCTGACTGACCTGCGACTCTAAGAAAATGTGTGGGCGGCATTGGTTGTGGTAATTCTGAAGCCCGCATCCACGAAGCTTCGCCCCTGAGTTTGGCTTTCCGTTTGCTAGACCCCAAAAAAAGCCCGCGTCCGCCCTCACCTTTGGAAGATTTCCCACCCTGTCGCGTTTCCAACAGTGTCGATGCGAAATCAAAAATTTTCTCGCGATCTTTTGCAATTTTGGTTCTATCGTTCTCGAATTCAAATGGAAAAACGAGGCGTGCCATCTTCGGAGCATGATCTGTCTTGATTCGGTCGATCTCCGGGCCTCGCAGCAGGAGAACAATCGAGTCCCATGCCTGCTCAGCCGTCATTCGACGCAATAACGGTCCGGGGAACCGAAAATCCTCACCCTCAGGGGGCGTCACGCTGACCTTCTGCTGGTACGCTTTCGTGTTCAGAATAACTCGCTGGAACTTGCGGAGATCGAAGTCAACATCTCGCATGAGCTGAGCGAGAAACTTGAGAAGTTCCGGATTCGTGGCTTCTTCCAAGGCGTCAAGGTCCGTCACCGGTTCCTTCACAGCAACGCCAAAGAACTTCTTCCACATACGATTCGCGATCGCCTCAGCGAACCGTGGGTTCTTGGGTGATGTCAGCCACCGCGCGAATAGCTTCCTCAGATGGCGAGGGTCGGTGGTTGTCACGTTTGCCCGCCTCGCACCTTCCCAAGTAATGAACTTCGGAACCACTTTCTCGCCGGGCTGCGCGTCATTGTAGGCATAGTCTTCCGGATATTCGGTCGCGCGGCCCTGCTCGTAGATAACTCGTTCCATGTTTGGCTGAAGCAAGGTGACGAGATTCGCTTTCGAAAAACGTTCATCACGCAGCGTTATCGCCGGCTTACGAGTGTCGACACGATCAAAGGCCGTCGAGCCAAAAAACGACGCCATTTCGTAGAAATCACGTTGGGTCCATTCGGCGAAGGGATGATCATGACACTGCGCACAGGCAACATTGGCCCCAAGAAAAGTGGTCAACGTGTTGGAAAGGCTATCCAGCGGCATACTGGCATCTCGCAAGAGGTACGCCGTAGCACCATTCTCGCCGAGCCGGCCTTCAGCGGACAACATGTCGTGGACTAATTCATCCCATGGACGATTTTCCCGAAGCTGTGACTTCAGCCATGTGTGAAAGGTCCAAGTCTTCCCAATACGGTAATATTCGTCCTTCACACGAAGCATGTCTCCCAGCCAGTTGAACATGTGAGACTCGTGCCCGGGAGACTCTAGCAGGTCATCGATCAACCTAGCTCGACGATCTTTCCGCTTGTCCTCGTAAAAACTTACAAGTTCCTTGTCCGCTGGTATTCGACCAATCAAATCCAGATACACACGACGGACGAATTGAACATCGCTTACCGGCGGATTTGCTCGTAGCTCGTGCTCCTTCAGATCAAGCTGAATGATCGCGTCAATTCTAGAGGAAGCATCGACTGGATTAACAGCATGTGCAATCGTTGTTGTGCCCATGAGCCCCAGTAGC
>CAXGRW010000300.1:0-6723 GCA_964012125.1 uncultured Rhodopirellula sp. | reverse complement strand
GAAGCCAATCCGATGCTCGGTCATCGTGGTTGCCGATTGAGCGTTACCTATCCAGAAATTTTGGAAATGCAGGTTAGGGCGATCGTTGAAGCCGCCATCAACTGTGCCAAGAAAAATATCAAGGCTCATCCTGAAGTCATGATTCCATTGGTCGGTACTGCGGCAGAACTGAAACTGCTGCGAACGAGAGTGGAAGAAACGATCGCTGCGACCAAGACTGCCAAGAAGTTCACCGGCAAGCTTGATATCACGATCGGAACTATGATCGAGATTCCTCGTGCTGCTTTGACTGCTGATGAAGTAGCTGAATCTGCTGACTTCTTTAGTTTCGGTACCAATGACCTGACGCAGATGACGTTCGGTTACAGCCGTGACGACATCAACACGTTCTTGCCAGACTATCTGTCACAGGACATCCTGCCTGTTGACCCGTTCCAGTCACTCGATCAAACGGGTGTCGGACAGCTCGTCGACATGGGAGTCAAGAAAGGTCGCAGTTCAAAGAAAGACCTGAAGGTCGGCATCTGTGGCGAACACGGTGGCGATCCCGAGTCCATCGATTTCTGCCATCGCGTCGGGTTGAACTATGTCAGTTGCAGCCCGTTCCGTGTTCCAGTCGCTCGCTTGGCTGCTGCACAGGCTGCGTTGAGAAACGGCTGATCTTGATCACTGTGTATCGTTCATCGGATGCGTCCGGTGGACGTCCGGTTTGCGCGGTGTGAATTTGATTCGTCGCCGTGCATGAGTACTTGAATGTCTTGGAACATCAAAGCCCCAGCCAGTGTGGATGGGGCTTTTCCAAATCCTGAATGAGAGCCATCAATGAGCGACTTGCACGCCCGATACAACGATGTTGAAAAACAGATCGATGCAGAGAACTTTGAGGAAGCGATTGCTGGCTTGACGGCTATCGTTGAAGAGGAACCTGGCTTTGTGCTTGCTCATTTGGCGTTGGCTCGCGTCTACACCAAAACCGGGCAACACGATCTTGCGATTCAGCATGCTGAGAAAGCTTGTGAACTCGAACCGACCGATTCCTTCAACTTCACCGCCCTCAGCGTCACCTACCAGCGTGCTTGGGCCGGAACTGAAGATCAGCAATACATCGCCAAGGCTGAAGAAGCCATGGCCAAGGCCCACGCGATGGGATGAGTTGTGGGGAGGGGTGGAGGGCGAGAGTCTTCTGCGTTAGCTAGCAAAACACCGCTTTTTTTGCTCGCAGGGTTTTAAGTTGCGATAACTGCTTCAAAACGCCGCAGTTATGCACCCGGATCCCTGTGGGTTGAACGAGGAGAGCTGAATTTTACAGCTCTGTTACACAGGGTTGCTGTATTGGTGACAGAGGAAACGCCTCGTTCCGATACACTTCCCCTCACGCCGAGCGACTAAGGAACGTCGCATGGTGTTTTTTTTCCAGGAGTACCGTATGTCAACTGTCGTTGCACCCACCCAAGATAATGCCCGAGCACCTCGACCCTCCGAGTCTGCTGGCGAACCGAAAAAGAAAAAAGACGTGGGGCCGACCACTGAGGAGCGGAAGAGAACAAGCAACCTGAGCTTTTGGGCAATTGGTTGGCTTAGTTTCGCCCATCTCGTTGTGTTTGCCTTTGCCTACACGACGTTTTCTTGGACCGGTTTGGCCGTCATGCTGGTTCTGCACTGGGTCACGGGCAGTTTAGGAATCTGCCTTGGCTACCATCGTCTGCTAACGCACACTGGTATGAAAACCTACGGTTGGGTGCGGTACACGTTTGCAACCATCGGCATGCTCGCTGGTGAAGGCTCGCCCTTGGATTGGGTCGCTGATCACCGCAAACACCACGCCTGCAGCGATCAGGAAGGCGACCCGCACACGCCCAACGACGGCAGTCTTTGGAGCCACATGTCTTGGCTGGCTTATCACACGCACAACGGTGATCGAAAGGCTTACCTCCAACGTTGGGCACCAGACTTGTACAAAGAACGTGGCATGCGTTTGATGGACTTCCTTTTCCTGCCCGCCCACATCGCGGTTGGTGCTGTTTTCTTCGCTGTGGGATATTGGATAGAGGGTTTTTCAATGGCATGTTCCCTGCTGGTTTGGGGCATGTTTGTACGGTTGGTTTTGGTGCTCCACGCAACTTGGTTGGTCAATAGTGCATCGCACATGTTTGGCTACCGAAATTATGAAACAACCGACGACAGTCGCAACAATCCTCTGGTTGCTGTCGTTGCTTACGGTGAGGGCTGGCACAACAATCACCATGCCTATCCACGTATGGCCAAGCATGGGCATAAGTGGTGGGAGTTCGACATCACGTGGCAGGCGATTCGTCTGATGCGGGCCACTGGATTGATGTGGGATGTTGTTGACTATCGCACGGCCGCTGAAAAGAAAGAGCGAGAGCAAGTCACCGCGACCTAGGACGCGATCCTGCAATCAGTGCAGGGAAAAAAACGGATCAGTTCAACGGTCGCCGCAAGGTGGCCGTTTTTTTTTGCTATCAACCGAACTCTGTTAAAAGAATAATTTCAAAAGAAATCACAATCCCTGTTGACAGGCATGCGTGAAAAGCACTATTCCCACTTCAAACCTAGATCCTTCTCACCCGAATTCCACAATGACATTGTGGGTTGCGCCACGGACTGGCTGCAAATCGAGTGGGAAGCGTGACAAGGATTTACCGGCTGAACCGATCAGCTAAATGATGGACTGCATCGAAGGAAGTTGTTCGATCGCTAGTTTCCGAATTGGATACCAGCGTTTGGATGTCGGCCTGACTGCGATCCTGAATTGACTAATTGAAAGTCTCACCGCGAAGAAGGAGAGTCGCGTTGAACCGTCTCGTACCCGCACACGGTCCCCGTCTTGCATGCTTAGCCGCAACCTGGCTAATGCTAACAGCAGATGTGTCAGCTCAGATCCAGATGCCGTCCGATAGCGGGCCTCCATCTGTTACGCCCACTGCCACCCCTCAGGCAATGCCGCAGCCGACGCTTGCGTCGGCTCAGCAATTGCTAGCAGGTGTGCGAACGGCACTCATTAAAAAGGACTACCATGCGGCAGTCCAGTCTTACCGCCGGGTCACGGCGATGTCAGGCAATCTACCTCAGATAGCAGATGAAGTTGGCAAACTTCGAGCCCAGCTGCTTGCGATTGGCATTGACGGAGCTTTGCTCTCGTTGCCGCCCAAATCGCCAGCACAGCCGCTCGCAGGCGTCGCCAATGCACAGCCGTTGGGGGGACCTCTCCCCGGCGGTGCCAATTTCACCAATCGCAAGCAGGAAGCATTGCGATTGGTTGCCATTGGTAGAGCCTCGTTGGACCGCGGCGACATCGCGACGGCGGTGGCGATTGCAAGGCAAGCGGAAGCACTCAATGTGCCCGAGAAGGACTTTGCCCCGGGTGAGCCTCGTGTCTGGCAATTGTTGCTTGACGCCGAGTCAGCTGCCCGACGGAGCGGCGTTCGCTTGGCATCGGGAGCGGAGCCATTGGCAAATCAGGCAGCCGCATCGGGGCCTGGAATCAATCCGGTTCAAGCAGCACTTGCGATGACGGGAGCTGATGAGAGTGGGAATGTTGCTCAAGCACCGTTCAACGCTCAGCCTCAGAACAATGGGCCGTTGCCAGCTAACACAAATGTCAAGCCTGTGCAAGCCATTGCCCCCATCGCGGGACAGCAGGCAGGACAGCCAAATCATGCCCAGACTAATCTTGCCGAAGGGCTTGACGCTCTTGGACGCGGTGACACCGCCGTGGCACGAGCTAAGTTTCGCGAAGCTTGGAAGCATGAGTCAGATCTGACTCTTGCCCAGCGGAATCAATTGAAAGACAAGCTGACTCTGTTGCAGCCCAAACGCATCACTCCTCAATCGAGTACACCTCCCGAGGAAATGACTTCGATTCAGCGGGCTGAATTGGCGGAGCAGGATCGCACCCGACGCCTTTTCCGCGAAGTCACGGCTGAACTGGCCAAGGCTGAGCAGATCAAGGAAACTGCACCTCTGGATGCTCTTGACGAGCTCGAGAGATTGAGACGACGGGTCGACGGTTCTGAACTCGGCGATCAAGGCAAGCGTTCGATGGCCATGATGGTTGACCGAGCAATCGGTGATCAGAAACAGTTCATTCAGGCGAATCGAGCCAAGATTGATCTTGAGCTGCAGAACGATGCCGTTCGTGCTGAGATGGCCACTGAGCAAGCCAAGAATCTCGTCATTGATGAGGAAGTGTCAGCACTGGTTCGCTCGTTCAACGAGCTGATCAAAGATCGACGCTACCAGGAAGCAGAAATCATTGCGAAGCAGGTTCAGGAATTGAAGCCTGATGACCCGATTGCTGTCAGCATGTTCCACACCAGTCGGATGGGAACACGCCTGATGATCGATCAGGAGGTTCGTGACAGGAAGGAACTAGCGTTCCTTGACACGATGATTGATATAGACCGCTCTGCAGTCGCCATTGATCCCCAACTGCCATTGACCATGCCAGACGCTCGCGACTGGGAAGCTCTCTCGCGGTTACGCCTGCAGGATGACAACAACGGTGAGAACCGGTTGAGTCAAGCAGAGCAAGAGATCCAGCGGAAACTGATCACCGATGTAAGTATCAAATATGCAAATCGCCCTCTTGGCGAAGTTATTGATGAGTTGTCAGCGGTGACTGGCGTACCGATGGTGCTGGACATGCGAGCCCTTAACGCGGTTCGCGTGACTACCGACACTCCTGTCACGTTGCAGCTTCCGGGCAGCATCAAGCTCAAGAGTGCTCTGAACTTGATCCTTAATAGTCTTGAATTGACGTATGTCATCGAGAATGACGTCTTGTCGATCACCAGTCTCGAGGCAAAACGTTCGAAGGTTTATCCTCGGACTTACCGCGTGACCGATCTGGTGACACCTATTCCAAACTTCAGTACCAGTTACGAAGATGGTTTGGCGGGTGCTCTGCGAGCGGCCTACCAGATGACCAATCCTCAAGCCAACGTCCAAGTGATGCCAGTTTCCATGACTGACCTTGGAAATGGCATGGCCGGTGCTGCTGGGGGAATGAACTCGAACGTTCTCGGGCAGTACAACCCCATGGGTGCTCAAGGCGGATTCGGAAAGAATAATCCTTCCATGGGGGGCGGTGCTGCCGGTGGTGGTTCGTTCGCCGACTTCCAAAGTTTGATGGATCTCATCCAAACGACGATTGTTCCTGATACTTGGGAGGCTCTGGGTGGTCCCAGTTCGATGTCGCCTTATCCTCAGAACTTGAGTCTTGTGATCAGCACGACCAGTGAAGTTCATGACCAGATTGCAGACCTGCTTGAGTCATTGCGACGACTGCAGAACTTGCAAATTACAATTGAGGTTCGCTTCATTACTTTGTCGGATACCTTCGCTGAACAGATCGGTGTCGACTTCCAGGTCCAGTTTGATGACAGGGCTCAGACCTTGCCCACTGACAGCGGTGGACCAAGTGTTGTGATTGGTTGGGATGGTGTGAATGGTGTGGCTACGCCAGACTTGGATATCACCCTCAATAACCAGAGCTTTGGTTTGGCACCACCCTTTGGTGCACAAACCGTGACCAACGCTTCCACGATCGGCTTTGCGATTCTGAGCGACATTGAGGCGTTCTTCTTCTTGCAGGCTGCTCAGGCGGATAACCGTAACAATGTGATGCAGGCTCCCAAGGTAACTCTGTTTGACGGTCAATTGGCATCGATCAGTGACCAGACGCAGGTGCCCTTTGTGACAAGTATCACACCAGTCGTCGGTGACTTTGCTGTTGCACAGCAACCAGTTATCGTGGTCTTGAATGAAGGAACTCAGCTCAACGTGCAAGGCATCGTCAGTAATGACAAGCGATTTGTACGCCTGACATTGGTTCCGTTCTTCAGCCAAATCGGCAAGGTTGACACCTTCACTTACGAAGGGCGTCGTACAACGCAAAGTGCTAGCCGGCAGGAAGCAGATACCAACAACGATGGTACGATCAACGAAAGCGACGAACAGGAAACAGAAGACGTGATCGAAGGATCAACGGTTCAGTTACCTCAGTTCGCTTTCACGACGGTCAGTACGACGGTCAGCGTTCCTGACGGAGGTACCATCCTACTTGGTGGTATCAAGCGTCTTCGTGAGGGCCGATCTGAGCGTGGTATTCCAGTCCTCGGAAAGATCCCATACCTGAGTCGCTTGTTCCGCAATGTTTCCACTGGTCGTGAGGCTCAAAGCCTGATGCTTATGGTCACGCCGCGAATCATTATTCAGGAAGAGGAAGAAGAGCGTCAGACAGGATTCAATTCTGATCGACAGTAAGCTTCTTAATCCTTGTTGAAACGACAAAACGCCAGCGACCCAGTCGCTGGCGTTTTTTTATGGACTCCTGAATCACTCAGGTAGCATCTGCTTGGAGATGTTGGATAACCATCGCAACCGCCGCACTTGCCATCGGAGTGCTCATGCTTGCTGGACTACCTTTGTCAGCTGCTGCTTGGGCAGGTGCAAGCGGTATGTGCACGAAAAGACTCTTGGTCCTTAATCCGTAGGATTTTGAATAATGCTGACTCAGATACAGGGCAGCATTGCAGAGATACGTTCCCGCATGGTGAGAAATTTCACTCGGGATACCAGCAGCAACCAGTCCACGGTGGCAAGGCTCCAGAAGCAGGCCGGAACGGTAGGCTTCCGGAGCATTCGAAATCAGTGGTGACCCATTACTTCGAACGTTCAGGCCCACGGATTCCAGTTTGA
>CAXGRW010000299.1:0-6731 GCA_964012125.1 uncultured Rhodopirellula sp. | reverse complement strand
GGTGAGTTGCTGTTTTTCGTCCAGTGCTCCCAGTTCAAACAGGGTCCGGATTCCCTCACGAATGGCTTCAGGTCTTGGCGGATCAAGCAGAGGAAATTCTTCGAGTTTTCCCAGTTTTAAGGTTTTTGTTTGCAACACGACCGAGGCAAGATTGGTGCGTCTGATTTCGGGCGTGGTGAACTCATCACGCGACTCGTAATCTTCCTCTGAATACAACCTGATACAGACACCGGGTCCGATTCGACCACATCTTCCAGCTCGTTGATCAGCACTGGCTCTGCTGACCGGTTCGATGGGCAGTCGCTGCATTTTGCTTCGGGCACTGTACCGGCTGATGCGAGCTGTACCCGAATCGATGACGTACCTGATGCCTGGAACCGTTAATGAACTCTCAGCAACATTGGTTGCAAAAATGATTCGGCGTTTACCGCCCTGTGGGTGAAAGATTCTTTGCTGTTCAGATTGTGGCAGGCGAGCATAAAGAGGCAGCAAGTCAACCTGTTTCTCCATTCCCAGCCGATGATAATGAGAGCCGACACGGTGAGAAACTTCCCGGATGTCGCGTTCAGTGGGGAGGAAAACAAGCATGTCTCCAGGTCCACTCCGCCCTGCTCTTTCGATTCCTTTGATTACATGCTGAGAAAGATCAGGAGCTCGTGTTTCATCAGCAACCACTTCTTCCCATGGCAGGTACACCATTTCGACGGGAAATCCACGACCCTCCACGTTGACAATGGGAGCAGGACCGAGCTCATCAGAAAAGTGTTCTGAGAACCTGTCGGCGTCAATTGTCGCAGAAGTAATGATGATTTTGAGGTCGCTTCTTTTGCCCTGCAGGCGTCGTAGGAAGCCCAGCAGAAAATCAATGTTCAAGGAACGCTCGTGCGCCTCGTCAATGATGATTGCATCGTAGGCGTCGAGAAAATGATCTGATTGGGTTTCTGCCAGCAGAATTCCATCCGTCATCGATTTGACCAGCGAACGCTCGCTGGTTTGATCGCCGAATCGGACCTGATAACCTACCAATTCACCCAGTGGGGTTTGTAGTTCTTCTGCAAGCCGTGTGGCGATGCTGCGTGCAGCAAGTCGGCGAGGTTGGGTATGGCCAATCATCGCTTTGCGACCCAATCCCGATTCCAGCAGAATCTTGGGTAACTGCGTACTCTTGCCGCTTCCCGTTTCTCCACAAACCACAATCACTTGGCGGCTGCGAATCAACTCAATCAGCTCATCACGATGTTGGCTGATCGGTAGTTCATCGGAGTATTCAATACAGGGCTGGGCTGCTATCCGCGTGGCATGCAGATTGACCGACTTTTTGAGTTGTGCCTCGTACTCATCCACCGACAACCGTTTCTGCGCCCGCTTCAATCGATACTGATCGACTCGCATTGCATTATCGATCAGTGGTTTCAACGCTTGACTGTTGATTGTCACCCCATCGTTTTGTGCCACCTGATTTTGCGACGTTTCCTTGGGAAGTGATGTCGAATCGAGTGAGGGGCTTTGTGGGCGGAATTTCATAGCTTTTTCATCGCCAACTGCGACATCATCAATGGAGGTAGGCATGGACGGCTTCTTTGTGGTGTAGCCGCAGGATCCGCGGGCTGCATCACAAAGGCCAAACCTGAGGGACTACCAGCATCGTGACCATAAACACGATGATGCTCAATGGCAGTCCAAATCGCACGTAGTCATAGAACCGATAACCGCCCACGCCATAAACCATAAGATTAGTTTGGTAGCCAAATGGGGTTATAAAGCTGGCAGAAGCAGCAATCATGACGGCGATCACAAATGGTGTCGGGTCAGCGTCCAGACCTGTTGCGGTTTCCAAAGCGATGGGAAACATCAGAACAGCAGCTGCATTATTGGTAATCAACTCTGTGCACAGCATGGTTGCCAGATAGACCGCCGCTAAGGTCAGCATCGGATTCTCGCCCGCGATTCCCAGCAGCCCCATGGCGATTCCCTGAGCGGCCTGACTTTGTTCCATGGCCATACCAATACCGATGGCTGCTCCAATCACAATCAGGACAGACCAGTCCACGCTTCGCCTTGCTTCACCGGTAGTGCAGCAGCGAAAGCCGACCATGGCAACAGCCGCCAGCAAAGCAGCGGTCAGAATTGAAATTTCCGTCGTGGTCGCGGCCAAAACCATCAACAGCAGGATAGTAATCGAGATCCAAGCTTTTTCGGGACGTCGTACTGTGCCCTGTTCAACGGCACTGACAAGAAAGAAGTCACGTGATTCACGGCGGCGGTGCAAAAACGACGGTGAGGCTTCCAGCAGCAGTACATCACCAACCTCCAATCGCACGTCTCCGAGTTTACCAGTCAGTCGTTTATCACCTCGAGCAACAGCAACCACCGCAGCGTTGTAGTGTGAACGAAACCTACCCTCGCGAATCGTTTTACCGAGCAACCCGCACCGTGTGCTGACAACTGCTTCGACCAGTGTTCGCCGCCAAGCCGGGACTTCCAGCTTTCGGGCCTGATTATCCGGAATCGTCAGGCCTCGGATTTTCCGCAGATCAACAACACTTTCCAGAGCGCCGACCAAAATCAATACGTCGTCAGGTCGCAAACGCTCATTGGGCTTTGCTGCTGCAATGATGCCATCTTCGCGTTGGATTTCGGCAATATAAAGTCCTGGTAGGTGACGTAGTCCGGCTTCTTCGATACTGCGGCCCACCAAAGGCCCCGTGGGGTCGACCTGCATTTCGACTGTGTACTGTCGGGGATCGTCACTAACACTGACAGCGGGACGTCGCTCGGGTAGTAGCCAACGCGATGCAACCGTCATGTAAATCAAGCCAATGATGGTTGCCGGGATTCCCACAGCAGCAGGTGAAAAAAAGTGCAGTGGTTTTGCGATACTGCCACTCGCGATAGCCTGCGTATTTAAATCAGCAATGATCAGGTTGGTGCTGGTACCGATCAGAGTGCACATGCCACCCAAGATGGCCGCATAACTTAAAGGCAACAACAGCCGACTCGTACTGGCCGAGATGCGTTTGGCCAAGTCGTTTACCACGGGCATTAGGGCAACAACGACCGGAGTATTGTTTAGAAAACCACTCAACACCGCGACCGGGACAAATAATCTGGCCTGAGCAGTCGTAAGATTTTTTGCTTTGTTGAGGAACCAGCCAGTGGCCAATTCTGTGCCGCCCGTGCATTCCAGACCCGCAACGACCGCAAACAGAAGAGCAATCGTGATCAGCCCTTGGTTACCAAAACCAGCTACGGCCTGCTCGGGGGTTGGGAGGGCGTTCGAACCCGTGATGTTCTGAATTAATACAAGAATTCCGAGACAAAATAGGGCCAAAAGATCAGTTGCCGCGATGCGCAGCGCCAAACCCACCAGCAATGTGCAGGCTACGGCGATGGTCAGCCATGCTTCCCAAGTCTCCAAAAATACGCCTTTTAGCGAGTTCTCGAGCGTCTACTGTAATAACAGGGTTCAAATTTTAGCCGACTGATTTGACCGTCCCGACAGGATATTCGCTCTTGTCCGATATCGAACTGCTACCAACGGTGTCGTGAGCCTAATTTTGTCCTGACTCGGTCTGAATTACACTGCTGCCAACTGGTTGCAGGGACCTAGACCGTCCGCAGCCGGTTTTCGTTCGCTCTATGACATATTTCCCTGTTCCATGAGGCAACAGATGAAAGCTTCCAAGTCCCGTGGGCCGTTGATTATCGCGGTTCTCGTGCTGCTGTTGCTCATTCTGCATCAAGATAATTGGTTTTGGACGGATGCCACGCTGGTGTTTGGATTCATTCCAATCGCTCTTTTTTGGCATGCTTGTATTTCTTTGGCGGCCGTAGCGACTTGGTTTCTTGCGACTCGAATCGCTTGGCCTCTGTCAGATGACGTCGAAGACCACGAGGGAGGTGCGTGATGGATCATCCAGGATTACCACAACTGATCATTATCCTTATCTACTTGGGCTTGCTCCTCGCATTGGGGTTATTCTCAAGCCGGTTATTCAAGGGCACCAAGGAAGATTACCAAGTTGCTAGCCATTCGATTGGCCCGTTCCTGTTGTTGATGAGTATCTTTGGAACAACGATGACGGCTTTTGCTCTGGTCGGTAGCAGTGGGGAGGCATTTCGCGAGGGGGTCGGTGTTTATGGCATGCTTGCCAGTAGCAGTGGCATCGTACATTCGCTCTGTTTCTTCTTGATTGGAGTCAAGGTTTGGAAATTGGCCCGTCGTCATAAGTACACGACGCAAATCGAGTTTTTCCGTGATCGACTCGACAGTGATTTTGTCGGTTACCTGATGTTTCCAATTTTGGTTGGACTGGTGATCCCCTACTTGTTGATCGGGGTGATCAGCGGCGGAGCAGTCATTCAGTCGTTGACGGGCGGCTTGGCACCCGACTTGCCAATGTTTCAAGTATTTGATGCAGAGGGTAATGCGAACCCGGCTTTGCACGGCGGTGTACCACCTTGGCTAGGGTCGATGGTGATCTGTGTTGTTGTTCTGGTTTATGTCTTTTTCGGTGGCATGCGTGGAACAACTTGGGCGAACACTTTTCAGACGTTGGTCTTCATGATCTTAGGTGTGGTTACCTTCTTTGTGATTGCAAACAAATTAGGTGGCCAGGAATCCCTGCTTGATAATCTCAAGACATTGGCCAACTCGGTTCCGGAGGATAAAGTCACACGCTCTGCAATGAGTAAGACCAAGTTCTTTACTTACCTTTTTATTCCACTTTCGGTTGGGATGTTTCCGCATCTATTTCAACATTGGATGACGGCTAAGAGTTCGCATGCTTTTAAGTTGCCAGTAGTTTGTCATCCATTCTTCATCATGATTGTTTGGGTTCCATGTGTGTTGGTCGGGATATGGGCGACCGGTCTTCCAGCAGACATGCACTTGCCAGCCAATCCCAACACCATTCTGCCGTTTCTCGTAAAAACGCAAACTGGACCCATTTTAGGAGGGTTCCTTGCGGCAGGTATTCTCGCGGCGATCATGTCCAGTCTGGATAGTCAGTTCCTGTGTATCGGTACGATTTTCAACAACGATGTTGTGACGCATCTTGCGGGAAAAGATAGGTTCAGTGATCGACAGCAGGTCATGTTCACTCGGCTGTTCATTATCGGGATTGTTGCGATCACTTACTTTTTGAGTCTGGGAAACGTCCGCAGCGTTTTCGCTCTTGGTGTTTGGTGCTTCAGTGGTTTTAGTGCACTGTTTCCGATTGTCGTGGCAGCACTGTATTGGCGCGGTCTTAGTGCTGCAGGGGCTATCAGCGGAGTCTTTGCTGCGATCACCAGTTGGTGCATCTTGTTTTATCAAGGTACCAAAGTACCAATGGAACAAGGCGGTTTGAGTAAGTTTGTCTTGGAACTGCCGATGGGTGGGGAGAGTTATGAACTGATGCCAGTGGTCGCCATGATGCTGAGTTCGACCGTCACCATGATCTTGGTCTCGCTCATTACGCCAAGGCCGAGCGAAGAAAAATTGGCAAAGTTCTTTGGCTAGCTCAGATGCTGATCATGACGTGCAAATCACGTTTGGCGAGGTACGGATCACATCAAACTGATGATGTGATCCTGGTGGGGAGCGACTTTTCAGTTGCCCGTTCTATCTTGTTTCCGCGGATGCAGACAATCTACCTGAGCGATGGTCAGGCTGAGTGACGACCACGCTAAACGATGGCCAAGGACCGTGCGTCATTTGAGTTCGACCGTTCCAAAGGTGGAAGTATCTTGCCATGAATCGTCTTCGGTGTGAAACCATTTTGCGATGGCATCACGTTGTGCACTGCCGTGGTCGTCATTGACTTGAAATTCGATCCCCATGACAGTTCCAGCCTTGTTGTCAGCCGCATGGGTGCGGATTGCTATTTCAACGATGTAGCCTTTTTTGTTCTTCTTCGTGGCTGCCTTGATATCAGCTTCAGCGTAGCCAGTACCCTGTCCCGAGATTTTGCCTTCAAAATTGACACGGTATTGAGCATCATCGTTTTCATACGAGGTGGATCGATCCTGTTGTTGGTCAAGAAACAATTCGACCGAATCTTGAGCCCAGTCATCATCAGCATCAGCAGATAGTTCCGCGTCCTTGACTACCCACAATGCGTACAGGTAGCGATCGTCCCAAAGCAATCTTACGGTTGCTGTTGCCATATCTTTGGGATCGATTTCCAGCAGGTCAGCGATGGGTTGATTGACCAGGTATTTTGGGCAGTTCTTCCAGATCTCATCGATTTTTGCGTCAAGCTTTGGTGTTCCCTTCTTTGCGACAGCGATACCTTTCTTTGATTTATCAGGCTGGTCCTGCGACCATGCTGCGGCTGCAAATGAAATGACAAGGCATGCAGACAAGAATCGAATCATTTGTGGCTCACTCTTTGGCGGATGGAGTATTTCGGTGGTTCAATGGATAACACCGCTTGATCAGTGTAGTTCAACGCAGTTGATAAAAAAAAAGACGGCGAGCAGATGAATCTGCTCGCCGTCGTCGTATTTGTTGAGGCATGATTAGCCGTTAATCGCAGAATTAACCTCCAAACGGATCACCACCGAACGGGTCAGCACCGCCAGCTGCAGGTGCGCTTCCGCCTCCGAATGGATCAGCACCGGCTGCGGGCGCGGCTCCGCCTCCTCCACCGAATGGGTCAGCACCAGCTGCGGGCGCGGCTCCGCCCCCTCCACCGAATGGGTCAGCACCAGCTGCGGGAGCACCTCCGCCCCCGAACGGATCAGCA
>CAXGRW010000298.1:0-6741 GCA_964012125.1 uncultured Rhodopirellula sp. | reverse complement strand
CAGCAAAAAGTGTCGGGCGCAATAAGGTGTTCAAATGCAGCTGATGGTAACACGAGAAAACGGCTATCTGTGCGTTCCCTGATACGACGGAAACGACCGCAATTTAGTAGGCGGCATAGAACATCAACTGATGATCATCCTCAACCGAGACTGAGCTGACGAGACTGGAGCTAACGCGAGAGCATCTTTCGGTCTGCAGGGTCGCTACAGTCTATCAAGGTCCTACTGCCCCGAATCACCATGGTCTTCGCTCGCGGGACCATCGCCTGAATCTCCTCCTGAATCCCCGCTTGAATCTTCTGAGGCAGCCTCGCTCGCCTCCTGTGCGTCCAGATCCTCAGCGGGCGTATTCATCAAACGGTCAAGAACCCCGTTCACAAAACGTGGGCTATTCTTGTCGCCGTATCTCTTCGCCAACAGGATAGCTTCGTTCACCGCAACACGATCCGGCGTGTCACCGAACATGATCTCGTAGCCACCCAGCCGCAGAATATTGCGATCAACGACCGGCATCCGCGACAAGGACCATCGAGTTGCCAGCAGCTTCAAACGCTGATCGACTTCCTCACGATGCTCTAGGGTTTCCCGCAGCAATGCATTGGCAAAATTGGTCAATGCTGACCTGCCCTGCATCCGCGAGCGAATAAACTTCTTTGCTTCGACCGCGTCACGGCTGTCATTCACGTCCGCTTCGTACAGAAGTTGGAGTACGATTTCGCGGGCTCGGCGACGGCTGGACATACAGGCCTGGGCGGTGAATGGCTTCAGAAAGAAAAAGTTGAGCTGGAGCCCGCGGATTGTAGGCGCAATGCCGTGCAAGGTCGATTGGGGTGCCCCGCGGAATATTGCCACAAGACCGCCTCGCCTCTGATTTCACGCTGGCCCACGGATCTCAAAAGTGCCCACAACATCCTGCCAAATTGTGCGTCACAGACTCAGGCGGCCTTGTGAATCCGTTAAAATTACGTGCGAGCGGTGCTCATCAGCTTGGGATTTGCATGCCCCTTGCTGCCGGCGTTGCTAAACACTCACTGCCAAACGCTTGCCACCTGATGCAATGACTATCCGGCACAATCTCGGAGACACCGTCTATGAAAACTGTTCAGCTTGTTATTTGTTGGGTCGCTTGCACGCTTGCCTGGATACCATCCGCTGAGGCAGAACTGCGGGCTGGCGCGGCGATCGTTGACATCACTCCGCAGCAACTGCCGGTGCTCGTGAACGGTGGCATGCTGTCGAGATCAGCCAACGAGATCAAAACCCATGTCAACGCCCGTGCCGTCGTCGTTGATGATGGGAAAGAGCGTCTCGCTATCGTCGTCGTTGACAGTTGCATGCTTCCCAAATTCCTTCTGGACGAAGCGAAGAAGTTGGCGGCTACAAAAACAAAACTCAAAGCTGACCGAATCCTGATTTCGGCAACGCACACGCACACAGCGCCATCTTCTTTTGGTTGCCTGGGCACTGACCCTGATCCTGCCTACGTTCCCTTCCTACGGCAACGCTTGGTAGAAGCTCTGGTCGAAGCAGAGAAAAAGCTACAACCGGCGCGTGTGGGCTGGGGCGTGGCAAAAGCGGAGCAGTTCACCGCCTTACGGCGTTGGGTTCGCAGGCCGGATCGGCTTGCTGACGACCCTTTTGGCAATCCCACGGTGCGTGCCAACATGCATGCGGCAACACAACCAGATGACGTGACCGGGCAATCGGGTCCTGAAGACCCCGATCTATCGATGATTGTTTTCCAGGCGACTGATGGAACCCCCATCGCTGCACTCGCGAACTTCTCGATGCATTACTTCAGCGACAAGGCGATCAGCGCCGACTACTTTGGCCTGTTTTGTGATGGTCTGCAGCAATACGTCCAACAGCGGCATCCCAAGTCAGAAATGGTTGGGATCATGTCCCACGGTTGCAGTGGAGACGTTTGGCGACGCGACTACATGACATGGAAAAGCGGTGAAAACCCAACAATCGAAGGCTACACACAGGGCCTGCTCGAAGTCGCAAAACAAGTTTATGAATCAGTGGAGTTCGAGGAGAACGCCACACTCGCGATGGCAGAGTCGCGGATCCCGATGAAGTACCGCGTTCCCAACCAGCAATTACTGGACTGGTCCCAACGAATCGTTGATGCCATGGAATCAGATGCTCCCAAGGATCGGCTCGAAGTGTATGCCAGAGAGCAAATACTTTTGGACCAAATGCAATCGACTGAGATTGTGGTACAGGCAATACGACTGGGGGACATCGCCATCGCTTCCACACCCAATGAAACCTACGCACTGACCGGCCTGAAAGTAAAGGCTCAGAGTCCTTTCCCCAAGACCATGGTGATCGAACTTGCAAACGGCGCCGATGGCTACATTCCGCCTCCCGAGCAGCACTTGTTGGGTGGCTACAACACCTGGGCAGCCAGATCGGCTGGACTTGAGGTGACCGCTGAACCGCGGATTGTCGCGACAGCCGTGAATCTTCTGGAAACCGTGACCCGGAAACCCAGAAGACAACCGCGTGAAACTATAGGCAAAGCGGCCAACCAACTGCTCGCAGCAAAACCCGTGGCGTATTACCGCTTTGCGGAAACCGAGGCGCCGGTGCTAATCGACCAGTCTGGCAATCACCATGACGGCGTCTATGAACCGGGCGTCTGCTTTTACTTGCCTGGGCCTGCCACAGCAGAACACCGATACACAAGTGACGGGCACGTGAATCGCTGCGCTCACTTTGCAGGTGGCCGCGCGCGGACTCGACTCGCATCACTCACGGATTCCTATTGCATCAGCATGGCATTTTGGAATGGAATGCCAAACGAAGCACGGGCGACCACAGGATGGCTGCTTTCCAATGACTACCCGCACGCAATAAGTCAAAGCGGTGAGCATCTGGGGATCAGTGGCAGCGGAACCGACAGCACACCTGGACGCCTAATGCTTCAGCAGGGAACTTCTGCACCTGTTGTTGGAAAGACTGAAATTCCACGCTGGAAATGGAATCATCTGCTGCTCGTCAAGGATGGCCAACGACTTCGAGTCTATCTGAACAAAAACCCGAAGCCTGAAATTGACGTCGCGATCGAACCATCAGGCAACCGTGAAGTCGCCACCTATTTCATCGGCGGACGCAGCGACAATCAGTCGAACTTCGAAGGTCGAATTGACGAGGTTGCTTTTTTCCAAGGCGTACCGAGTAGCCTGGTGCCACAAAGCGACTCAAAGGGCAAGTAAATCCTGATCGCCTGAAATGGTCGATGTCCGCCGATGATCACAGCGACCACTAAATCAACGCTGCAGCCTGATCACAAAGATCCTGAGCTTCGTCCTGCGTCTGAGCTTCGGCAATCAACCTGACAATCGGCTCGGTGTTACTTCCACGAACAAGCAGCCACTTGTCCTGCCAAGCCAGGCGTAAACCATCACCAGTGCTTGCGTCGGCCTCAGGATGCGCATCTACCAGACGTTCCAACAACGCGGGCAATTGCTCGGCAGTGACCTGAGCAACAGATTTAACGATATGAAATTTCGGTAAATCGTCCGCCAGCTCCGCCAACGACTTCCCGCTGCTGGTCATGAGATCCAGTACCTGTGCCATGCCGACAAAACTGTCCCGCACGTATCCCACACGCGGATCGATGGGGCCACCATTGCCTTCGCCACCGTAGGTCGCCTTCTGATCGATCATCATATCGGCGACATTCGCTTCACCTACTGCGCTCCGAAAGGAGGCAACGCCCGCCTGCTGAGCCAAACTTTCGCTCATGCCACTGGTCGCGCCATTGATCACGACAGGACCACGCGTTTCTGATTGAGCCATGGCCCGCTGAACACAAAGTGCCAGGGTGTACTCTTCGCCGATATAGCGTCCAGCACCGTCCACCAACGCTAAGCGGTCCGCGTCTGGATCTTGGCAAAATCCAATCGCGCAACCGTTTGCACGAACAATTTCTGAAATCCCCTGAAGATTCTCTGCCGTTGGCTCTGGCACATGGGCGAATTGGCCGTCGGGCGTCTCACCCACCAAAACAACATCACAACCGAGCTTTTCCAACAAACGCTTGCCCAGCAGTCCTCCTGCACCATGATTACTATCCAGCAGGACGCGGTGTTTCGCTTCAGCGATTGCAGCCACGCTGACTGTCGCCAGCACCTTTTCAAGGTGAGGCAAATGCGGGTCCTCACTATTTTTGATAGTACCCAGTTGGTCAAACGGTGCCCAAGCGGCTTCTTGAGCAAAATAGGCATCTCGAATGGCGCTGCCGGTTTTGGCATCCAGCACCCGCCCAGCAGGGCCAAATAATTTGATGCCGTTGTAGGGCGGAGGATTGTGACTAGCAGAAATCTGAACCGCCCCGGCAGCGTTCAATTCGCGAACCAGAACACCAATGGTCGGTGTTGCCGCCACATCCGCGTCAATGCAGTCACGACCGCTTGCGGTCAGAGCAGCCGTGATGGCACGGGAGAGCATCGGGCCACTGCTGCGGCCATCGCGACCAATGATGATCGGACCAGCAGGCAACTTGGACGCAAAAGCGGCAACAAAACGGGTTGCCACTTCCGGAGTCAAAGTCTCTCCAACGATTCCGCGTAAACCGCTGACGCTAATGATCAATTCGCTCATATTTTCCGAAGCCTTGTATCCCTCGTTGCCAGTTTCCATCGTCTGCAAATAGAATCTTAATTACAAGATTTGGCGAGGTGTTGTCGGTCTTTTCTTTTCAATCATTTTCTGTTGGTAAAAATGGGCAACGTGGAACAAGTTCAAAAGTCTCTCGAAGCGATCAAATCTGCCGTCTCCGCCGGCAAACTAAGCCAGACAGCCGCCGAAAATGTCACAGCATGGCTTACCGAGGAAAGATACTCCGAGTATCAGGGGGCCGTCATCGAACACATTGAAGGCGAAATGTGGCAACCGCTCGATGATGCCTTTTGGACCATCATTCCTTTCGGTACCGGTGGTCGACGCGGACGTATGTATCCCATCGGCTCCAATGCGATCAACGACCGAACCATTGGCGAGAGTGCCCAGGGATTGGCAGATTACGTCGTTGATTACTGCGGCGGAAAGAAAGACCTCTCCTGTGCGATCGCCTACGACACGCGGCACAAGTCGCGCCACTTCACCGAGTTATGTGCCGGGATCATGGTGGCAGCAGGTTTCAAGGTTTATTTGCTGGATGATTACCGGGCCACACCCCAATTATCCTTTGCGGTTCGCGCCAAACAATGCGACTGCGGGATCATGGTCACCGCCAGTCACAACCCACCGAGTGACAATGCCGTCAAAGTGTACTGGTCCAGCGGCGCTCAAGTGCTGCCCCCCCACGACAAGGGCATCATCGACCGTGTGATGACATGCCAAGAGATCCGCGTCACGCCTTTTGACCAAGCGGTCGCCGAAGGCAAAGTGGAAGTGGTGACCGATGAAATTGACGCGACCTTCACAGATGCTGCCGTCGCTTGTGGTTTTGCCGGATCGAGGAATGCGAAAATCCTGTACTCGCCTTTGCATGGAGTCGGCACTGCCGCCGTGGTACCACTGTTGCAACGCGACGGTTTCACCGACATCCACGTCTACGAACCACACGCAACACCCAGTGGTGATTTCCCCAATGTTCCCGGCCACGTATCAAATCCCGAAAACCAAGCGGTCTTTGACAAACCCATCGAATATGGCCGAAAAATTGGCGCTGACCTCATTCTGGCCACTGATCCCGACTGTGACCGTATCGGCTGCGCGGCTCCCATCACTCTGGACGCCAGCGGGCCATGGGGAACCTTCAACGGAAATGAAATTGGCGCAATCCTGACTCAGTATGTTCTCAGCAAACGCGCCGAAGCAAATACGCTCACCACTGACAATTACATTGTCAAAACACTCGTCACCACTGAGTTAACTCGGCGGATCGCAGAGAGCTTTGATGTGCGATGTGTGGGAGATTTACTGGTCGGCTTCAAGCACATCGCCGAAGTCATTGATCGCGAAGGGCCAGATCAATTCGCGTTCGGAACCGAAGAATCGCACGGCTACCTGATTGGCCAATACTGCCGAGACAAAGACGGTGCCGTCGCTTGCATGCTGATGAGCGAACTGGCTGCAGAACTGAAACAAAAGGGAGTCTCAATGCATGACTACCTCTGTGACCTGCATCGTCAACACGGCTACCACCGCGAAATGCTGATCAATCTGTTCATGGAAGGCAGTGAAGGCATGGCCGCCATGAAGCGGCTCATGAAGGCTTTTCGTGAAACGCCGCCGCAACAACTTGCTGGAATTCCACTTAAGCAAATCAGAGACTACGGCAACTCTAAATGCACTGACCTAAGTTCCGGCACAAGCCAGAGACTGGAAGGACCCGTCGGAGACTTGATCATCATGGACCTCGAAGAAGACGGGAACTATGTCGCGGTACGACCAAGCGGAACAGAACCGAAGATCAAACTTTATGTGTTCACTCGAGCATCTGCAGAAGAATCATCTCGTGATCTGGATGAAGCCAAAGCGAAGCTGGAAGAAAGACTGGTTGCCCTTGAATCAGACGTGCGCCAATACGCCAAGACAAATGCCTAGGATCACCAGGCTTAGCAAGCGACTGCAGCGAATCGCCCCAATCACGTTGCGGTTAAGGGAACCGCATGGCATTGGCCAGATCTGTGCCGGTCAATTCTGTAGCGAACGTTGCCACCACAATTTGAATGTGACTAAGCAGTGACTGTGACTAAGCAGTGAACGTGACTGAGCAGTGCC
>CAXGRW010000297.1:0-6751 GCA_964012125.1 uncultured Rhodopirellula sp. | reverse complement strand
CTGTCACCTCGGGTGGATGCACCCGAGACCGGTGAAGAGTTTTGGCGATTGCCACGAATTTGCGATGACTTCTGACGAATCCTCTCAGAAGGCTGCTGGCGAAAGACACTAAAAACAATTGCTCTGTTTCGCGGTCAGGTTGTCATGGCGGGTGTGTCGTCTGGGGCCGTCAGGTTTGGTCCCACATTCAGAAGTTCTCTTGCCGGTAGATGCCAAGGTAGCGTTACCCAGAAGGAACTACCTCGTCCGAGTTCACTTTCGAAGTCGACTTCGCCACCGAGAAGTTTCGCCAGTTCTTTGACGATCGACAGCCCAAGTCCAGTTCCGGCGAATTCTCTGGTCAATCCTTCGCCGTCCAGCACTTTCCGGCTTTGTCGGAATTTTTGAAAGATAATGGATTGATCCTCACCGGCAATCCCAACACCGGTATCACTGATGAGCAGTTTAAACCGACCATTATCAACATCGCTCACGGTGACCTTGATCATGCCACCTTCCGGTGTGAACTTGATCGCATTGCTCAGCAGATTGTTGAGGATCTGACCAAGTTTGTTGGGGTCTTGATGTGCCTTTGGGAGATTGTCTGGAACATCGACGGACAGCGAAATATTCTTATCTTCAGACAGGGACTGAATCATGTCACATTGCGCAGACACGAGACGGCCGAGCTCAAATTCACTCGACTTCACTTCCATTTTGCCAGCCTCGACTTTTGCCAAATCGAGGATGTCATTAATCATTTCGAGAAGCAGTCGACCACTCTTTCGAATGTTGGATGCATATCTTCGCTGCTTATCGTTAAGCGAATCGATTCCCTGCAAAACCTCCGAAAATCCAATGATGCTGTTCAGTGGGGTTCGTAGCTCGTGACTCATGTTGGCAAGAAAGTCACTTTTCAACCGATTGGCTTCGTAGAGCTGTAGGTTTAGCTGCGCAAGCTGGTCGACACGGGTGTCGAGTTCCGTGTTGACTTCCTGGATCTGATCCTGGGTTTCGGTAAGGTGACGCAGCATTCGATTGAAGGCATCTGCCAACTCACGGAACTCGTCTTCTGTTTCGATCGTTGCTCTTTGGTTGGTGTCTCCATGAGTAATGGCATCACTAACGTCACGCAGGTGGTACATCGGATATAGGACCAGATGACGCACGATGGTGTGCAGGACAAACAAGGTGACGGCAACAATCAACATTCCCAACGCGACGACGATAGCTCTGATGAACGTGGTTGATTCCCGCGTGCTCTCGTAAGGCATAGTCACTTTATGCACACGGAACGGAATCTGAGACGCTCGTGTTTCGGGAGGCGCATTTGGGTCAAACGTCGTTTCGCTGCCCTTGGCCATATGACACAATTGGCAACTTTGTTTGAAAAAGACAGGTATGTAGTAGACGCAATTTCCGTCGTCCGTTTCATACTCGTCGAACAGTGGTTGTTCCAGATTGGGCGTGATCTGACTCAGTGCTTCATTCTCGGCAAACTCAATTGGTTCAGTGAGGTCAGGGCGTTGTTCACGTAGGGAGTTTGCGTAGAACGTTACTGAATCGCGTCTCAGTTGTTCCAGAATGGCAGCTTCGATTGGATCATCGGGTGTTTCCCGATTTGGCAGTTTTGAGTACTGCCGTGAGTCACTCAGCGAGAGGAATTCGTGCTTGCTTTTTGATGCTTGATCACTGTCGTCCTCATCAAAGCTGTCACCCGTGACGTTGGCACCGATAATGACCTTTCGGAGGTCACTGAGAACAGTTTTAGGATCAACTTGTTCAAGATCCCGATCGGATCCTGGTGTGACCGTTTCACGCTGGTTCTTGGACCACACTGCATCATCATGAAGCAGCAAGAGTTGGATTGCCGCAAAGTCTTTTGCGCGTTGTCGGGTCGTATTGAGTACCAGTTCACGCCCCAGTTTCTCGACCACAGCAAAAGCCCCAAGCATGAGGACCATCAACGCTGAACCAAAAAAGAGCAGACATTTCCGCTCCAGACTCATCGATGCAAAGAGGCCTTTCAGCAGCCGAGTCATGATTTAGTGGTTATCCGATCGAGGGTACGAAAGCCCGCATTCAGTTGAGCTGGACGCAAGAGTGTGACGGAATTTGTGTTTCGATGGCACCCGAATTTGTCTCTGCTCAGAAGCTCTCTGGTAAAGGCCCATTTTAGCTGGTTTTTGTGCTGATGTACGGGTTTTTGCTTTCGATTGGTGCATTCGAGGCATCCCATGCTGCGTCTTTTGATTCCACGTATTACGGGTTTGAGGGGCTGCGACGTCGCACTTCAGGCAACTAATTCGGTCGTGACTTGACGATGTTGACACAATGCAGCATGGGGAAATGCATCCAAATGCGTGGGTGACCATCCATCAGAACTCGCGAAATACGATTTGAATGGAAGAACAAAAAGTACGTTTAATGCACTATGACCCGCGCTGGCCGCAGGAATTTCAGCAAACAAAAAGCAGTATCCTGCAAAGTTGTGCTGGTTGGGTTACCGCCGTTGAGCATGTGGGTAGCACTGCAATCTCGGGATTGATCGCCCGTCCAACCGTTGATGTGCTTGCTGCTGTAGAAAACGAGGCCGCGCTGGCAACGGCAGCCCAGTTGATCGAGGGGCTGAATTTCAGAATCAATGAATCACCGGATTGGTCCACCGAACCAATCGTACTCGGTAAACCTCGTCATCTCTCAAGTGCTCAGCCGGATCCAACCCACTGTGTTTGGCTTGTGGTTTATGGTTCTGATTGCTGGCTCAGGATGATCCGTATGCGAGATTGGTTACGGGATCAGAAGGAAACGGCAATCCGATTTGAGGAAGCCAAAGTTGCACGTTGGCGAAGTGGTGAGGGGGAACTGTCGGCTTATGAGTCGGCCAAAGCACTTTTCTTCGCCCATTTGGAGGATCAGATGGAAGCATCTCGGCGTTCGGGCGATGGTCAGTGATAAGAATCAGTGATAAGAATTTGTTGCGAGGGTGATCAGCAACGTCAGGTAGCGAGCACCAGCGACAGAGACCTTTCCAGCTATTGGTGGAACTTCCGATGTTTCATGGAGATGTGGATACTTTCGCCGCTTGTCATGGTGCGTTGGGGTCGGTCCGCTGAGTATACTGGGACCGCACTCCTCGTCTGATCCACCTTCTTGAACCTCTGAATCGCGATTCTTTTCCATGCCTCGGAGCCGACTTGGACCACTCGCGATAGAAACGAAACTGGGTGACCATCCGTCGCAAAGTTCGGTTTGGAGG
Source organism: uncultured Rhodopirellula sp. (assembly GCA_964012125.1). GTDB lineage: Bacteria > Planctomycetota > Planctomycetia > Pirellulales > Pirellulaceae > Rubripirellula. Next base: position 3,513 of record CAXGRW010000297.1, on the reverse strand, counting down.
GCGATTCATGTGCAGCTCAAGCGAGCAGTAGCTGTCAAAGTATTTGCCGCTCCGTTTGGTGGTACGCCGGAGGCCCGTTCTGCGTTTGCAGCAGAATGGGAGGTGCTAAAGCAAATTCAACATCCTGCCGTTGTCCGCTGTTACGGTGGTGGTTTTGAGGAAACAGATGCCTACTTGGCTCATGAACTCATCGAGGGGCCTACCTTGGCCAGTGAGTTAGAACGCCGCTCGCGTCTTTCGTGGGAATCCGTTTTGGATCTCGCTGAAGCGTTGACGGGTGCGTTGGAGTCATTGCACGAAAAAGAAATTGTGTACGGAGTCCTGCAGCCAGAGAAGGTGCTCTTTGCAGGGTTGAGTCCTGTCTTGATTGATGTTCGTGTTGACAGGGCGAATTCGTTGTACCGTACTAATCGCGCGGTAACGCCACACGAAATGACGTTTTGGTCACCTGAGTTGGCTGAAAATGCAAACGCATTCTCGGTTCACAGTGACTTGTATTCATTGGGTGCTACTCTCTACACGGCCTTGACTGGTCGGGCTGTCGTTTCAGGTAACTCGGTCGAAGAAGTGCGAGGTAACATTCTTTACGAAAAACCTCAGAGTCCTGCTTCCATTGTCATGGACTGCCCCGTCTGGCTCGACAAGCTGATCATGCAGATGCTCGAGAAAGATCCCGACGATCGACCACATGGTGCTGCTGCGGTAACACTTGCTTTGAAAGAAGTGCGACGTCGGTCAATGTCACGTGCCGGGGTTGCCGAACATGTTTCGCACGGGTTCAGTCCGCTAAATGTCACCGACCAAAAAGAAAGAGATGAAGCCCGGATTCTGCTGGGGCACGGGGCATTGGATGTTGGTGAGGATGAAACAGTCGACAAGCCGGAATGGTACGATCGAGCGATTGTTCTTGTCCTTGGGTTGATCGTTATTGCTTCGATGATCACCTACACACTTTGGCCACTGAATGAAAATCAAATGAAAGGCCGAGCAGAGGAACTGCTAACGCGTGAAAATCGGAATGCTCTGAATCAGGCCAAGGTCAGTTTCCTCGTTCCCATGCTCGAAAAGTATCCGGATGGAGAGCACGTTGAATGGGTGCGTGAACAATTGGACCGTGTGGAGATGCTTCAAGCTGAGCACCTTTTGGAAGTCAAGTTAAAGGTCAACCGACCGTTATCCAATGAGGGCGAGCGACTTTACGCCGAAGCCTACGAGTTTGAAAAGTTTGGTGACGTGGCAACCGCGCTGGATCGCTATCGCAGCATGGAGACGCTGCTGGCTGATGACGACACCTACAAACCATTCGTGAATCTGGCACGGAGACAAATCGCAAGCATCGAGGAGAATGGTGTGGAACAGGGTGAAGCTGCACGAATCATTCAGGGCAAACTTGATCAGGCAGACGAATCGCTACAGAATGGAAATATCATCGCAGCCCGAAAAATCTGGTACAGCATCATCGATCTCTACGGCAACAACGGCAATGTTGCACCACTTGTTTCAAAGGCACAGAAACTGATTGCCGACAACGGTATCCAAGAGCAGGAGCCAACAGAGTGAGCCAGCATGATGATTCTACTTCGCCCATCGAGGCGCAATTAGCAACTCCAGCAAGTGCTGTAGCCGAGATGGATTCGACTGCACAAGGTTTGGTTGGCATTGCACCCGCACGGTATGGTGGTGCAGAAAAGCTGATTCAGAGCAAACTTGCGGTGTTGGCGTGCCTGTTTCTTGTAACAGGTTTCTTGGGGTTGCCGTTGCTGTGGATGAATCGAAAGTTCAGTACAGCAGAGCGTTTCCTATGGGCGATTATCGTAATAATCTATACGCTGGCTTTGATCGGGCTTGTCGCTGCCATTGTGCTCTGGTGCTACAAACAGATTATAGGATGATCAATCACTTTGGCTTACGGCAATCAAGTCATAGGGTCCCCGGCAAGCACTACTTGAGCTTCGTTTTCCAGCGATCAATCTGAAGTCGAACCTGGTCCGGTGCCGTTGACCCATAACTGACAAACGCAGCAACTGAGTTTTTGCAGCCGAGAGACTCAAAAACGGTTGCGTCAATTTCAGGTGCGTGGCTTTGCAGTAGTTCCAATGGTAGTTCAGCCAGTGGGACATCTCGCTGCATCGCCTCACCAACGATCGCGCCCACAAGGTGATGGGCACGTCTTTGGGGAACGCCTTTGTCAATCATCCATTCCATTAGAGTTGTTGCATCCAGATAGCCACGTTCCAAACGATTCTCTATTGATTCCCGTTGCAGTTCGCTTCCGGATACGATCGGCGCGGCCAGTTCAAGCATTGCCAGGACGGTATCGAATGAGTCAAACAAAGGTGGTTTGTCTTCCTGCAGATCGCGGTTGTACGCCAACGGCAGATTTTTCACCAACAGCATCAACGTTTGCAGGTTGCCCATGACCCGCGCTGACTTGCCCCGAGTCAGCTCGAGTGTGTCTGGATTGACTTTCTGAGGCATGATGCTGCTGCCAGTACAGAACTGTTGTGGGATCTTGATGAAGTTGTATTCCACCGTGCTCCATAAAATCCATTCCTCGGCCCAGCCACTCAGATGGGAGGCAATGGTGGCCAATACAAACGCACTCTCCAGCATGAAGTCGCGATCGCTGCTGGTATCAAGGCTGTTTGCAGTGACACCTTCAAAATCGAGTTGGCGAGCTGTCTGCTCTCGATCAATCGGAAGTGTTGTCCCGGCGACCGCGGCAATACCAAGACTGCATTGATTGACTCTGTGGCGACAATCAGCGATTCGCTCACGGTCTCGCTGAAATTTCTCGATGTAGGCAAGCCAGTAGTGTGAGGCCAGCACAGGTTGAGCCCGCTGCAAATGCGTGTATGCCGGAAGAATGATATCGAAATCGCCATCGCATCGACTTAAAAATGCACGCTGCAATGTTTCTAGCCGCGCATCGATACCGTCGAGTGCTTCGCGGACCCACATGCGGATATCCGTGCTGACTTGGTCATTCCTGCTACGAGCTGTATGTAATTTCCGCCCCACATCACCGATTCGGTCAATCAAGGCCTGCTCAACATGCATGTGAATATCTTCCAGCTCAAACCGAAACGGGAGTTGGTCATTGTCAATTTCAGATTGGATTTCTACCAAAGTGTCGCGAATGAGCGTAAATTCTTCCTTAGTCAATAAACCGACACTGGAAAGCATCTCGGCATGAGCGATCGAACCACGAATATCCTGCCGATACAAGCGACTGTCGAAACTGATGCTCTCAGCAAAGGCTTCAAGCCGTTCATCGGTGCTGGCTTGGAAAACACCGCTTCGGGAGGGGCTTTTCACGGATCGATTGTCCCAATTGCTTCGGATTCTTAATAATGCACGGGGCTCGTGCGTTCAGTCAGACGCTCAGTATCCCAGACACGCAGAGAATGACGACCCCGCTCATCGAGAAACCTGAGAACGCTCGGCGCTCAGAGTTTTCCATGATACGGCATTCGCGATCAAATTTTGATGCGGAGTCATGGGAGGGCTCTG
>CAXGRW010000296.1:0-6759 GCA_964012125.1 uncultured Rhodopirellula sp. | reverse complement strand
CATCCTGATTGCCAAGAGGAGCACGCCGCTGCTGCCTTTATCGCATCAAGCCCGTACCTGCCAATCTTTAATCAAGGATACTCGACCAGGTCCAAGCACTCACGATCTTTCAAGACAGGCATGAACTAATAAGTGAAAAAAAACGTTCGCAATCTCAGGTCCCTGCCGGTCCCGAAAATACTGCCCTCTGCGATGCCGACTAATCCGCCGTGCCGTAGCACTTTTCTTGCTGTGTCACGTTTGTGCGCAAGTAAGTTTTCTCTCAAGAAGCATCAGCTTTCAACAGACTAATTCGGGCCGTTGTAAACCCAATGAAATAATCCACGTGCTATGCATGCCGAGTCACTTGGATGATCACACTGTGGGAGTGGGGCAAGCCAAGAGATCTGGGACAAGTTCTGGCGGAATTCGGATAAGCTAAAGGTGATAAGCTAAAGGTGTCAGGTACCGTTTTGGCAATCCAAGGCGTAAGAAGAACAAAATGATACCTGATGCCTTTGGTTTGTCTGGCACACAAGGCAACTGCTTTGCCGATTGCACGTCCGTCGGCTTTGCTGTGCGGTGAGACGCGCAGCTTCAAGCTGTGATGGGATTTGCTCATCCATCCCAGAGTAAATTTCGTTGGTGTTTGTTCGTTGAATTCGAGAACGGCAAATGCGTGTTGTGTAGCTCGGTGTAGAATGCGGCTAACCGTGCGAGAAGAACCGGAGCGGCCAGCGGCACGCAGTCCGTCGCTACGCCAACTCGATCAGAAACTCTAGAAGCAAAAAAAGGTACCTGACACCTTTTCTTGTACAACGGAGAGATGCAGTGAGACGGGTCGGTCAAAGAATCGAAAGTCTGAGCACATGTGGTAAGCTTAGCGACCTTGTATCGAATCTTGTAAGACCGTCTTGGCGCAACGCAGCACGCTCCGCTTATGGAAAAATGCTTCATCCCGCACTCCGTCATGGACACTTGAGATTCACTCACTGGTTCTTGCTCACCGGGTCACCGCTGTTCGCAATGTTTCGAATCGCAGTCGCACTACCGGAAAGCGACATCGCTAACTTACGCGGCCTAAAACAGGTGAGAGTCTGAGAGTGAAGTCGCCGGAGTTCGAACCTTGGCGGTAGTCAGCGGCTAGTGATCGAATGTGGCGACCAACCCAGAGAGTCTTACTAAAACAGCCATCGACGTAAGTCATTGCCACAAAGCACGTTATCACGCGGCTTAAAAGAACAGATCGTGACCACGGTTGAGAGTCAACTTGTGGTGCGTGGTCAAGCGGTGACCGGAGGAAGCACGCCCAGGAGGATTCGAACCTCCGACCTACGGATTAGAAGTCCGTTGCTCTATCCAGCTGAGCTATGAGCGCGTCGCCGCTCAGTCTAACAACAAACGACACATTTCCGAACGCCCCTGTTTGTTTTTCTCTCGAACCTTTTTCATTGACCCGTTCATTTTGCCAGCATCTCGGTTTAGCTGGGTTTTATCTCGCAGTCGCGGTTTTCTAGCCATGACCTGCATTGACCAGTCGTCGCTTTGAGCCGGTAGCCAAAATATTGGAGTGTGTTAGGGGGCTGGGGTGCAACATGAGTAACCCCCAATACACCAGAATCACGCCATCAGATGTCTAGGTTTCAATGAGTTCCTCAGCCGCGGCTTCTGCTTGAATCGGTTGCTTGTCAGCGTCTGCCGGTTTCGTTCTTGCAGGTGCCGGGATTTCTGCTGGCACTTCCGGTTCGCCGTTGCCCGGTGTTCTCTGTTTCAATTTCTGCTCGAGCTCGAGTAATGGTCGCTTCATAATCTCCTGTTGCTTTTTGAATTCGTCTTCAAGCTTTTGTCGATGCTCTTTTGGGACTTTACTTAAGATGTCGTCCTGCAGTTTACGCAGTTGCGACTCCATTATGTCACGATGCCGCTTCAGAGTCTGACGTTGCAAATTGTCCAAATCCTTGGGTGCTCCGTCTTTCGGCGTATTAGGGTTTGAATTTTGTATTTTTAATTGCAGTGGTATTCCATTGCCCTGGACTTGAATTTTAATTCCACCACCGACTTTCTTATACTGCTGGAGAAGTTGGTGTGCTTCCTTATCTTTTTGCTTCATTTCCTCAATCGTCTTGTAAGTCTTTTTCGATGATTTCCCATTGGCATCCTTCTTTTCGACTTTGATTCCATTTTCCTCTTCAGTGATGGATGTTTTCTGGCCATTCTTCTCAATTTGGATCCGCAATTTTCCATTGTTGTTTTGAATCTGCACACGCATCGCAGCTGCTCTAACGTTGCGGGGTATCATCATTGGAAAACGACGATTTTGTTGGTTCTGCGTTGCTTGTGCGTTAGCTGCCTTGTTGAGAATACCTTTTGCTTCGGATGAGCTCGGATTCTTCTCATCTTCTGAGATTTGTTCTACGGCATTCTTGGCAGCGATCTGCAACGCTTCATGGTTCCCGTTCTCCATGTGTTCCTGCAGGATTTGTAGTGCTTTGCTCGCTGTTTCCTTTGTGCCTGTTTGCGTAGCGCGGCGCAGTGTTTCGATACCCTCTACACCAGCATTTTTGAGTTTGCGTGCTGCTTGCAGTCGGATGGTGAATCGGGGTGAACTCAATTCGTCGAGTAGTTCATCTAGTAAAATTTGCATTTCAGCGCTGGCCGGATTTGGAGCATCTGTCGATTCTGTTTCAGGCGTTGGTTGTTCCTCTCGCCCTGTTTGTTGTGCGATTACAGCAACACTCAGCACAAGCGAGATGACTGGAACGAGGAAGAAAATACGCATCTGATTACTCAAAGTTTGGGTCTTTGGACGGGGATTCCAAATACGTTGACAGCTTGCACGCTGGTTTCATGATGGAATTTTTAAGAGCACGCATGGCCGATGCCCGCGGGTTCTGTCCATCTGTTGGTCCGTCTCATTGTATCGTCGGGGATATGAGCATGGCGAGCTTTTTTTACCGGTGATTTCTGCATCTGGACAGTGATATTCACCAAGTTGCACCCCAACATGGGGAACAGAATCAGAAAGCTGTCGGTTCATGCCCTCTGCCTCGCGGCGATGTTTGGATATGATGTGTCAGAGAGGTGGCTGGCACGAGAAAAGGTTCTGTTAGCCTCTCTGTGGAAAGCTGAGTGCATCAGTCGGTCAGGCTTCTATTGGGCCACTTGAGGCCACTTTGTTTGTGGCTTCACGGCATCGCAGAATTGTCAGGCCAACGACCTGAACATGGGATTGCGATGACTTGGCATCCATTTGAAATCGATAATTTTTCAACGCAACGATAACTGTCAAGCAAGATGAAAACAGACGAGCTACGTGAAAAATACCTTGAGTTCTTTGAAACCAAGGGTTGTGTTCGCCGTCCCAGTGATGTGCTGGTTCCAGCGTGGGACCCCTCCGTGCTGTTTACTCCAGCAGGAATGAATCAGTTCAAAGATCATTTTCTAGGAAAGGTCAAGCTGGACTTCACTCGAGCGACGACTTGCCAAAAATGTCTCCGCACGGGCGATATCGATAACGTGGGACGCACGGCGTTCCATCACACGTTCTTTGAGATGCTGGGCAACTTCAGTTTTGGTGATTATTTCAAAGAAGACGCGATTCATTGGGCGTGGGAATTCCTGACTCACAAAAAGTGGTTGGGGATCAAGCCCGAACAGTTGAGCGTGACTGTTTATAAAGACGATGACGAAGCATATGGCATCTGGAGGGAAAAAGTTGGTGTGCCGGATGCTCGGATCACGCGGATGGACGAGGATGAGAATTTTTGGCCAGCATCTGCCCCAAGCAAAGGACCCGACGGTGTCTGCGGTCCGTGCAGTGAAATTTACTTTCATCTGGAAGATGGTAGCGAGGTTGAAATCTGGAACCTGGTCTTTACTCAATTCAATCGGATTGGCAATCCGCCAGACAACTTGCATCCGCTACCCAGCAAGAACATCGATACAGGGATGGGGCTGGAACGGACTGCCAGCGTTCTACAGGGTGTTCCGACGAACTTTCATACGGATCACCTGTTTCCGATTGTTCAGGCTGCTTCGGAGGTCACTGGTCAGAAATATGAGTATGAGAGTGAGGTTGGCCGTCGCCTGAGGCGGATTACCGACCATGCACGTGCATCAGTGTTTGCGATTCACGAAAACGTTTATCCCGGTCCCAAAGATGCTCGATACGTGATCAAACGATTGATTCGCCGCGCGGTTCTGGATGGTTATCAGATGAACCTTCGGGAGCCATTTGTTTACAAGTTGGTTGAGGCAGTGGTTGAGGCTTCGAAAAATCCGTACCCCGAGCTGCAACAGACGACAAAGCGTGTCAGTGAAGTGATCGAAGCAGAGGAAAAGGCATTCTTTGCAACAATCGACGGGGGTATGAAACGAATCGATCAGTTGTTCACACAGATGCGTGAGGAATCAGCGGTCATGGTCCCTGGCGACGCAGTGGCCGAGCTGAATGCCACCTACGGTGTTCCACCAGAATTGCTTCAAACGTTGAGTGCCGAAGAAAACTTTACGTTTGATTGGCATGGTTATCGTAAAGCGATGGATCAGCACGCCATCGATAGCGGGGCGGGCCAGCGTGAGTTGTTCCAGACTGGGCCACTGGAAACATTGAAGGAAGCATTGCACGAGACGCCGTTCCTTGGCTACGACGAGACAGAGTCGACGGCTATCGTGAAAGGAATTATCTCAGGTGAAGGAGGTAAGGGCGAAGATGATGGACAACTGTTGAGCCATCTTCATCGACCTGCAGATACCATTGTACGTCTTGTTTTGAATCACACGCCATTTTATGGAGAATCTGGTGGCCAAGTGGGTGACGTTGGCGTGATCACCAACGATGACTTTGAGTTCGTTGTGACAGATACGCAAAAGCACGCAGCTTTGACTGTGCATCACGGGAAATTGGTTCGTGGGGAAATTACAGAAGGCACTGAGTGCGTAGCCAAAGTTGATATTCCTCATCGTGATGCACTAGCTCGAGCTCATTCGGCGACGCACATTCTTCATCACGCTCTGCATCAAAATGTCGGACGGCATGCAGAACAGCAGGGAAGCAAAGTGGAAGCTGATCGTTTGCGATTTGATTTTACAAATCCCAAGGCTATTCCTGATGAGACGCTGGTGCAGATCGAAAAAGATGTACTCGCATTGATCGATGATGAACAGCCGATCTGCTGGAATACTGTGCCACTTGCTGAGGCACGAGAGACGGGTGCGATGATGTTGTTTGGTGAAAAGTACCCAGACCCTTGTCGCATGGTGAGCATGGGGGATTTCAGTCATGAGCTGTGTGGGGGAACTCATCTGACAAACACATCTCAGGTCATGTCTTTTGAAGTGGTCGTGGAAGAGAGTGTGTCGACTGGTACTCGAAGAATTGAGGCGTTGACCGGCACAAGAGCAGAGGAGCATCGTTCCGAGACGCGGCACTTGCTGGACAAGGTAGCGGACACTCTGCAGTGCGACGCTGCTCATGCCCTCGCTGCGACGGTGCAGTTAATGGACGAGGTTCGGCGGCTCAAAAAAGATATCGCGGCCGGCAAAGCTGGCGAGCATACTGATAGTTACAAGTTTCAAGGTGAAGGGCCGGTTGCAGACGTTCAGGATTACAATTCAGTGCGATCCTCGGTACGCGAGATCACTCGGCGGTTGAATGTTGCCATCTCTGATGTGGTCGATCGATTGAAAGCGTTATTGAGTGATCGTGATCGACTGGTAAAAGAACTCAAAGCAGCCACTGCTGGCGGTAAGTTATCAGCCGATGATCTGATTGCCAGCCATGAGCAGGTAGGGGAAACGTGCTTGATTGTTGCCGAGACACCCGGGGCAAATCCTAATGTGATGAGAGGGTGGATTGATCAGATTCGAAAGAAGATGGATTCGCCCACGGCAGTCTTATTGGCTGCGGTACAAGGTGAGAAAGTGTTGCTGGTGGGTGGCCTGAGTCGTGATCTTGTGGATCGTGGGCTGAAAGCTGGCGACTGGGTGGGGGCAACTGCCCGAGCGGTAGGCGGAGGCGGAGGTGGCCGACCCGATATGGCTCAGGCTGGTGGAAAGGACCCAAGCCAATTGCCGGCTGCACTCGAGGCCGCCCGAGAGTCCATGCGACAGCAACTTTCGGACTAAAAGGGCGACAAAAGAGCAGAAGCGTTGGCCCTATACTGCGGTGTCTGAGTTCAAGTTTTTCGACCAACAGCCATTTGCATGCAAATGTAAATGGTTGTTTTCGTGGGGTTTCAAGGCTCAGTGTCGAAACGACGCTTGCGTCACGTTAAATCAACATTGACATTCGCAGCGGGCGGTTGTTAATCGAAACGTGATGGTGGCACGTGAAGCTGCCAAGCACGACGCAAATCAGGCCTTCTAGCTTGGAGTTTCTTCGTTGGTGAACGCTTTGCGGGAAATGTTCGCTGGCCTCCCAACTTGGTCGGAGCACGTTTTGCTGATTTCGACGGTTTCTGGGTCAATCGTCTCCGTCAGCGGCTCCACGTTGAAACTTCGCTGAGCATCAGGACGCTGCTTCGGTGGCGTCCTGATGCCACAATACAAGTTGCAATTCTTGCTGGGATCAGTTTGACTGTGGTGCGACGAGGCGTGATTTCTCGCCCACCACTTTTTTAGTCGTTTTTTACACGCATGCGATCGGCCAATGGTCAGCGATCAAGAGGGTACATCGACAGTTGATGAGTCTGGGTCACGGGATGACTCGGATGCAACGACGACGCCAAAATCGCGTATGGTATCGCGGGGTCGGCGTCGCCAGACTCTGTTGTTTCTCTG
>CAXGRW010000295.1:0-6776 GCA_964012125.1 uncultured Rhodopirellula sp. | reverse complement strand
GGGAACGTTTGTGTATTGAAACGTTGGATGCGTAATAGAAATTGGGTTTATTTTTATGTCGATCGAAGTCAGTTGCTCGGAGTGTGGGGCTAGCCACCACGTCAATGATCGGTTGGCAGGACGTAGTGTGCGTTGCCCTAGCTGTGACGCGGTCGTGCCTGTGCCGGACAAGTCGATTGGGGCGGAAGTTGAATCTGGTCTGGCTGGTGGCAATGATGCAGGTGAACGAAGAGCGGAAGTTGTTGCTGCCGAACCTATCGCCGTTGAGTCCGTAGATAAAAAAGATAAGACACGAGGTGTGGCATCGCGGGAATCCGCAACTGCGGCCTCGGTGGCAGCGAGTTCTGCAGCTGCTGAAGAGGAAGATGAAGATGAAATTGATGAGGTCTTGATCCGGAAGAAACGTCCTGAAGAAGAGATGGACATGACTCCGATGGTTGATGTCACGTTCTTGCTCTTGATCTTCTTTATGGTGACGGCCGCCTTCAGTTTGCAGAAATCAATTGAAATGCCACGTCAGCAGACCGACGCTCCGAGCACCCAGGTCACTGATGAAGAAGATGATGAGTTGGAAACGATTGAGGTTGAGGTTGACGAATTCGGTGGCTTTCTTGTGATCGCGCAGGACTGGGAACGCGAAACGGTCGGAAAGCAGGGGTTGATTAGGACTTTCAAGGAAGCACTGTCTGCCAGCAAAGACGCGATGCGGCTCAACGTAAAGGTCCATGAAATGGCAAAGCTGCATTCGTTGGTCGATGCCATGGATGCAGGAACCATTGCTGGCTTTGCCGAATTGGAAGTCGTGCAAGTTGAGGAATTTTATTGATGACCAGACAACAAACCTGATGACTCATCGAACCCCATTTTGCCTTGATCAACAGCATTAGCCCGGATGGAACCCTGGTGGTGCCAAAGCAGAAACCATTGACTGATAATTTTTCACTGTAGAAACCGACAAAGACATGCTTGCAAACGAATTGATCGACCGCATAGAGCGACTGGGATTGCTTGACCAGGAGATCATCGAAGCCCTTCGCGAACAATTGGAGCAAAGTGGTACGCGAATCACGCCTGAGGCAGTGGCCAAGCTACTCGTTGACAATGGTCAGCTGACGCATTTTCAGGCGACCAAATTGATTGGTGAATTGCGTAGTGGAGAATATGAGGAACCGGTTGCTGACACGGCTGCGGATTCGGATCTGACAGTCGGTGTAGACGAAGTTGCAGCCGTGGTGGAGGATGCCACACCAGTTGAGCCTGTCGCGACCCCCGTGTTCGAAGCGGAGGCGGTTGCTGTCGAGGCCGTTGCTGTCGAGGCCGTTCCTGTCGAAGTGGCTGCGGTCGGGGTCGAGGCAATAGGCGGTGGGATGTCAGAGGAAACACCTCGTGAAAGGCCAACGCCTTCGCGAAAACGGCCTGAGGAGCCCAAGACGGTTTGGGACTCGTTCAAAATCTACGGCTATGTCGCGATTATCATTCTTTTCTTGCTGATTCTGGGAGCTGGTTTGGCGATTCTGGGTCGGGAAGATGCTGATGCCTTCATTGCGAGAGCGAATTCAGCTTACGACGACGGCACTTACCAAAATGCCCAAGGCGACTATGTCGCGTTCCTCGAAATGTTCGGCGATGAGCATCAGTACTCATCGTTGGCACGCACGCGTATCACAATGACTGAGCTTTATAAGGCTGCAGAGTTCAAGCAGGAGCCAGAACAGGCAGTGAATCTCGCGAAAGAAAAGCTGCCAGCGATTGCTGAAGAGGAGGGTATGAATGAAGAGCGATCGAACTTAGCCCTTCTCATGGTGAAAATTGCTCAAAACCTTGCCTCGGCCGCAGGCCGCGCGAAAGAGACGGCTCGAAAGCAGGAACTGCTCGCAATACTTGATGAGCAGCGGGAACTGATGAACAACGCCGCTTACATGTCTGCTTCCGATCGTACGAATCTGGAAGGAAAATTACTGTCCTTGGAGGAGGACCGAGCCCGTGTCGAGCGTGATATTAATCGCAATATTAGTCTCGATAAGGCTGAGGAATCGATGATGACTTCGCTCGCTGGGAAGAATACCAAAGATGCGTACGATACCCGTACTGCACTCCTGCGAAATTTCCCCGACCTGAGGGAAAATGAGCGACTCGTCAAGTTGATTTTGGAAGCCAGTGACATTCAGCAGAGTTTGGTTGAACCGTCAGCGGATTTGCCAGAGGTTGGTGATGCGGTGGTAGAAGATGGTGGTGCGGAGTCAGTGCTGTTAACCACCTTGGCAGGAAAGGTTGCTCCCGAGTTGCGTGGAGTCACTCTTTACTTCCGAGCTGGTGGGTCGATCTTGGCGTTCGACGGTGAGAACGGAAAACTGAGATGGCGAAAATTTGTTGGATATTCGGAAGAACTGCCACCTTTGCGGCTCGAAGATGGCGTGCTGCTAAGTGAATCCTCGACATTAGAAGTTTTGCGCTGCAGCGAAGATGATGGCCGTGTGTTGTGGCGAACAAAAGTAGGCGAGCCGTTTGGGCAGCCGATCAGTAACGGTGATGAAATCTATGTGTCCACGAATTCTGGCCGTGTGATCTGTCTGGACGTCGAAAGTGGTGACGCAAAATGGGTTTCCCAAGTTCCTCAGAATCTCGATGTTGCGCCCGGTGTGGATGATCGAGCTAAAAAGGCTTACGTCGTCGGCGATCATAGTAATCTGTATCTGCTCAATACACGTGATGGATCCTGTGTCGAAAGTTTCTACGTAGGCCATGAGCCGGGAACTGTCAGTGTTCCACCTGTTCCACTGCTAGGCCATGTTTTTGTCATTGTTAATTCTGGCAGTGCCTATGCAAACCTCAGGGTGCTTCGCGTTAACGAAACTGGTGGGCAGGTTCAGGAAACCCAGAATTTCCGGCTCACCGGAAACGTTCGTGTCCCACCAATCATTCAGGGGCGCAGACTGATCGTATTGACTGATCTGGGTGAGGTCGTGGTGTATGACATTGAACCGACGGCGGAAACTAATCAGGTGACCGAGGCAGCGAAACTGCCACCGTTTTACGAGCAACCTACACCCACACAAATGGCTGTGGGACGAAGTCAAATGTGGATCACTGGTACGAGAATTGGTCGTTATGAGTTGCAGATCAATACCGGTCGGGTCATTCGTGATTGGATCAAGCATGAGTTTGATACATTCATTGGGAAGCCCTACTCGGCAGATGATGCGTTGGTGTATGCAAGGGTTCTGCGGGGCACCTCGGCCATTCGTGTCACCGCCGCCGATCCCAAAACTGGAGATGAAATCTGGCGAACTGATGTTGGAGTGCCTGTCGCTTTGTTGAGCAAGCCACCGGGCAGCGATGCACTGCAGAGTGTCACCACGCAGGCCGCCCTGTTTGAAATTGATGCAGAGGCTGAAAAAGCAGGGTCGACCGATGGTCCCATCGAAAACCCGGGTGAGAAGTCAGTAGCGATCAGGTTCGAAGAACCAATCGCCATCGACGAGAGTCGAAGTCTGATGTTGAACCAAGTCGATGGTCAGTCAATCATCGTTTACGAGCCGCAGCGAGAGCTAGGTAAGCTTCGGCAATTAACGATGAGCTTCTCAGCTGGAAAGCCAACAGACGGCGGAGTTGTGGCGGGAGGTGGGTTGTTTTTGCCATTGAATAACGGCAGGGCTGTGCTGATGGATTGGCGCACTGGAAAGACCATTGGAACGCCGTTCCAACCTGCGAGTGATCCAAACAAAGAAGTCAATTGGACTAACTCGCTCACGTTGCCCAGTGATCCCGACCAAGTTGTTCTCGCTGATAGCCGCAAGAAGATGTACCGCTTACGCGTAGGTGATCAGATTCGGGAACTTGCTTCCACGGATCTTGAGTTTGACCTGCTAGATCAAATTGCAGGAGTGGGCAACACAGTCGTGGGTGCCACGGCTGGTCCAGCAGCTGATTTCATCGTTGGTTTTGATATCGTTAGTCTGAAGCCGAAATTTAAAACTTTGCTCGACGGCCGAGTGGTATGGGGACCGGTCGCAGTCGGTGATTACGGTCTCTATCAGACTGATGACTCACAGTTGCGAGTGATTGATGCAGAGGGAAAAGCGTTGTACCAGATTCCAACTCCAGCTGGTTTGCCAGTCGGTAAGCCGATCATGAGTGATGGCAGGATCGTGCTGGCAGGGAAGGCTGGCTGGATCATCGTGTTTGATCCTGAAACTGGAACTGTGACTGGGACAACCGATTTGGGCCAGCCAGTTTCTGCTACACCACTGGTCGATGATGGCGTGCTGGTGGTGCCTGGCACTGAGGGTGTCATTTACCGGACCCCTGTCCCTGCCAACTAATTGAGTTCACACCTTTCCCATTGTTCAGTTGGAATACTTCAATGAGCATACGAATTACAAGTTTGCTTTGTCTGTTGGTCATTGGGCTGACCGTGTGGCCCTGCGCTCGGCCAGTGAATGCTCAATTAATCAATTTTGCGCAGCAGGGTGAACCCGGTGATCCCGGACTTGAGCTGTTGCAAGAAGAGCCGCATGATCTTCTCTTTTTGACCGATAAAGCAGGTGGTGGTTGGGCCAAGGTGCTGTTGTTGCAGTTGCCCGGCAGAAGCATGCCTGCGGACAGAAGCGGTTCGTTGAAGCTAAACGTCCTAGGCATTGAAGGAAAAGATTTCACGGCCAAATGGACTGATATCAAGGACATCGATTTTTGGGAAAAACGTCTCGAACGCGAGACGAAAGAGCGGATCCAACGCGGTGACTTTAAGGGGGCTTACCCCTTCATGTCTGTCCTGATTCGAGACTTTCCGAACCGAGCCGGATTGCGAGAATTGCGATGCGAGTTCCTTTGGTTGGATGCAATCGCCCGTGCGAAGCGAAAGGAGTTGGGCCCGACTCTGGCAATGCTTGAAGAACTGCGACGGTACGCGCCCGAATACAAACGATCCGACGTGCTCGGTGCAATTGGGCGAACGACTGATCAGTTGATGCAGCAGTTGATGGACGGCGGTGATTTGGATCTGGCCCAGAAGATGCTGGCTCGCCTCGAGAAAGATTATGCGAATGATAATTTGCAATCAATCAAGAAATGGAATGCAGAGTTCCTGCGGATGGCGACTGTAAAACAGAATGAAGCCAAAGCAGCCTTGGAAGCCAAAGACTATCGTCTTGCTCGTAAGCTTTCACGCGAAAGTGTGTACCTGAAGCCGGATATTTCCGGTGGAATCGAACTCGTTAAATTGGTAGATCGCATCTATCCATTGATCAATGTTGGAGTGCTGCAGACTGCCACCGTGCTGGAGCCAACGCGACTCGATAACTGGGGAGCTCGCAGGTCAGGGCGTCTGTTGTATCGTACTCTGTTCGAAATGGAGGGCCCTGGGCCCGAAGGTGGAGAGTACGACTTCATCTTTGGAGAGGTCGAAATGAGCCCGGATCGTATGCACTTCGAGCTGATGCTTGAGCCTGAGAAATTGCAGCCACCTCTGGATAAGGTAAGTGGTCCATTTCTAGCGGATGTGATGGCCAAGAGAGCTCAGGCTAGTTCGAGTGATTATTTTTCGCCTTGGGCTGCGGCTGTTGACTCGATTGGCTTGGAAGGCCCTAAACAGATCTCCTTCAATTTACGCCGCCCTAATGTGCTGCCGACCAGCCTGTTGCAAATCCCAGTGGATGGTAGTTGGTTTGGGGATAAGCCACTTTCACCAACTGGTGATTATCGCCGACAGGAAGTTGGTGACGATGAAGTTCGGTATGTACTCTCGGGCGCTCCGAAAACAGAGACGCAGCCGCGTGAAATTGTTGAAGTGCGATGTGCTTCTGCGGCAGACGCAGTCAACCTTCTCCTGCAAGGTGAAGTCGACGTGCTGGATCAACTGTTTCCCGCTGACGCTGTAAGGCTGAAACGCAGCAAGTCGATCAAGGTAGCAAATTACCCGTTGCCTACGGTCCACATGTTGGTGCCGTGTTCTGATCATGCGTATATCGCCGAAAGAACGTTTCGACGTGCTCTGCTATACGGGATTAACAGACAGGACATTTTGAAAGGTGAACTACTGGAAGGTCTCGAGTTTGAGGGCTGCCGTGTGCTTTCCGGTCCATTCCCCGCCGGTATCGAACTCAATGATCCATTGGGGTATGGCTACGATGAAAAAATCGAGCCGCGACCTTATGAGCCACCGTTGGCAAAGCTTCTTCTGGCGATGAATACGAATCAGATGAAGGCAATGGCTGCACGCAAAAAATTTGAAATGCCGGATTTGAAACCGATACGGCTGGCCTTTCCGCCCGATAATCTTTCGCGGGTTGCCTGTGAGGCAATCAGCACGCAGTGGAAGCTGCTGGGACTGGAGGTAGAGTTGGTGCAACTTCCTGTGGGCCGAACCTTCCCGAAACCGGATGAGGATATCGCCGATATCGTTTACGTTTCGGCTGCAGTATGGGAGCCGATCATTGACGCCAGGCGGGTGCTTGGACCTGAGGGTCTTGCCGGCAGTGAAGACCAACTTGTGGGGCTCGGCTTAAGACAACTTGAGCACGCCAAGAATTGGCGTGAAGTGCGGGATCGATTACTGGATCTTCACTCGATTACTCATCATGAACTTCCTGTCTTGCCCTTGTGGCAAATGGTGGAGTCGTACGCTTATCGGCGGGAACTGGTGGGGATGGGATCCGACATCGTTTCGCTTTATCAGAACGCGGGAAATTGGCGGCTGGGACAATGATGCGCTGGAATCTACTGACAATCGTTTTTTTAATCGTCGCGTTCAATCACAACGTGGGTTGGCATCGTGTCGG
>CAXGRW010000294.1:0-6794 GCA_964012125.1 uncultured Rhodopirellula sp. | reverse complement strand
GTTTGCCACCTTAGCGTCGGTCACTGGTTATACACTGCTAGACAAAGACGCAACCGACAGCTTCGATATGATGCCTGTCATGCTGGGTCTGGTCGACGACGCAAAGCCAGTTCGTCCCCACCTGTTAACGCAAAGCTTCCGTGGTGAATTCCAAATCAGACAAGGACCGTGGAAATACCTCGACCATCCTGGCTCCGGGGGAAATAGGTACGACCGTCCACCGCTGCAGCAATACGCACTGCCCGAAAATGCCCCTGGTGCAAAGGGGCAACTTTACGATCTGGCTTCGGACCCCGGCGAAACAAAAAATCTGTACCTTGATAAACCCAATAAAACACAGCAACTACAGACGCTGCTGCAGAAACTCAAGCAATCGGGTCGCAGTGCACCCACAGGTCGCAAACCTCTCGGTATCGAAAAGATTCGACGCGTTGCCTCCGAACGTTAGCCGTACCTCGAGGTCACAAGGCAACCCGGAGCATTTCCATCGCGGGGTCACTGAATCGCAGTAACACTGAATCGCGGGGTTACTGAATCGCAGTGGATCTAAAACGCAGCAAGGCAGGCTTCGTGCCCGCTACCCTTCACCCGTGCACTCAAGCTCAAACTGGCAGATAAATGCCCGCATGAAGTTCTCGCGGGCTTTCGCCATCTCACGTCCCGCATCCGTATTCATCAAATCACGCAACTTGAATAGCTTCTCGTGAAAATGCCCGATGCCAGTCTTCTGCGGTTCTCCAGTGGGCAAGACGGGATTCGGATCATAAAAGGGTTGATCAAACGCGGCTCCAAACTCGATCGTCCGAACGATCCCAATCGCACCCAAAGCGTCCAAACGGTCTGCGTCCTGAACCACCTGCCCCTCAAGTGACAGAGACTCAGCGGAGGCCCGCTTTCGAAACGAGATGTTGTCCACAATTTGCGCAACGTGATTCACAGTCACCTCATCGACGCCAAGTTCATTCAATATCTCGATTGAGAACTGTTTACTGCATTCCTTTCCATCATGAAACTTTGCATCACCGATATCGTGCAATAGTGCGGCAAGTTCGATTACCAGCAGATCTCCACCGCACATGCTTTGCAACTTGCGGGCGGTCTTCCAAACTCGTTGAATGTGATCGAAACCGTGTCCGGCACCCTGGTCAGCCAACCTTGACCGCACGATCGAGGACACCTGTTCTATCAATTCTCGCTGGATCGAAGCCATGATTCATCCTTCGGTTATCTCTTGATTCGGCGTGTTCAATGAGCACAACTCGAACACACTAAAAAAACGTAGAACACGTATCCTGATTGCACAACGCGTGGTAGCCCCGTGTCTCTCCACCCAGATCAACTCGCTGACATCATGCCTGCCGGGGTAAAACGCTCCACGGTTACAAATGCAGCACATACGACTTCCCAAGATTGCCCCCCATGCAGATGCAGTGATAAAAGCGTAGAAATTGATACGCGTTTCAAATGGTTCTTCTGCAGGCTTGGGGTAGCATGATAGTCACATCACTTGTTCTTGCCATGCTTGCCCTCACCCCGCATGTACTTTGTATCCTCTTGTTGGGAAAGCCAAGTCCTCGAATCCGTAGGTCAAGGCGAACCATAAGCCACCCGAAAAGGGAATCACGGTTTCCCTATTGAGACAATTATGAGTTGCAAGGAGCCAATCGCAGCCCCCCCTCGGCCGCGGAACCGCGTTAAAAAGCCTCCATCACTGAAATTTCGAGCAACAACAAACCACTTTGGTCAACTGGATGCAGCCGAATCGCGGAATATACCTCCGAATGGAATTGGGGATCACCGCAGTTGAAATCGACTGTCAATTCAGTGTTATTTTGTATCTGCTACCGGTACGGCCCGTGATCTTCTATCCTCCACACGGTCTAGCATCGCTAACGAGGCCCCAAAGCAACCACAACGCAAATGGGAACTGCGATGGAGACGCTGAGACGTAAGGCAGATGCTGGGACGTCAGAAAAGTGCCGAGACGGCAAAAGAAGTGCAGTGTAGCCGTAACACCGTGCCAGAAAGAGTCCGTGGTTTGCATCGCATGCCTTCGTGTTTTGAGAGTTCTTACCGCCAGTGAGGACATCGACTCTCAAAGATCACACAATAATGCATCGAAGCACATCACCACCAAGACACTCAGAAAACTGAGAAAACCAGAGCCGAGCAAAACCAGACTCGGTACACTGCTCGTAAAAAACGAAATGAATCGCTACCGGACCTATCTGATTCTTGCGACATTTGCAGCTGCGATGGCATTGCTCGAGGCTGCGGTTGTGATTTACATGCGGCGTTTGTATTACCCGGAAAACCCGCTTGAGCTGTTTCCGCTTGCGTTCCTGTCCTCGTACGATCCGACGCTCGAGCTTGCTCGAGAGATTTCCACCATCGTGATGCTAATCACGGTCGCAATGTTGGCGGAGCGAGCAACTCTGACGCGTACATTCGCGGCTTTTGTATTCGTGTTCGGTTTGTGGGATATGCTCTATTACGCTTGGCTGAAAATTTTGCTCGGTTGGCCGCGCGATTGGCTCGAATGGGACGTGTTGTTCCTTGTCCCAAGCATTTGGCTTGGACCTTGGATCTGCCCGGCTCTCATTGCACTTCTGTTTGTGTTGTGGGGAACCGCAATTTTGCTAAATACAAAAGACTACCAATTTAGCAAGCAGGGATTCTTGACGTTCTTATTGGGCTCGGTTGCAGGCCTTGTGACATTCTTTCAGCCGGCAGTTCCGGTCTGGTTCAATGGCGGAACACCTGCTCTCATTGTCTACCAACCCGGCAACTTTTGGTGGTGGCTTTTTATTCCTTCCTTGATCGCGATGGCTTTAGGGTTAGGCAGTTGCTTTTGGCCTTCAAGACACGTGACAAACGCCGCCCCCAAACCTGCTCGACAAATCGAGGACTCCTGAGCTGCGAACCGCCCCTCTAGTATGGTTCAAACTTGATCAAACAGTAACATTCCATGATGAAACCCGCCGCATATCTGTTTTCCGGTTTTGCAGCAATCGTTGGATGCAGCGATCCGGTTGACACTGCGCGGTCTGTCCCACCGAACTCGCCGGGCGTTTCGACTGACATCCAAGATGATTTATGGCACGCACATCGACATGTCCACGACAATATCCAAGTTCATGATCACGAGCACACAGACGGCTTCCTAGGGGGGCACGAGCATCCCCACGGGCACACCCACCGCCACGCCGAAACAGCGCTGGGTGGGATTGTGGTAAGTCTTCAACGCAATGCGACAGCCGGTCAACTCCCCGGTGTTGGCATTGCGGTGCCACCCCAGCCGCACCTAGAAATACTCCCCGGGCTGCCAGCCGAACTAAACGTTTGCTTGCTTTCACAAGAACTGCCTTCTGCCAGCACAGAGAACGGTTTTCCGGCATCCAACGAAGCGGATGTGATCGCCAATCAGACCCATTTTCGCACAAATTCGACGGTCGCACCTCCGGATGACGGTGGTTGGTCGTACTGGAACCCCGAGCTTGCGGAAATCACCCTCAACTTTCAGCTTGAGGGCACAAAGTACACGCTCACCTGCGAAAAACGCATCATGAGCTCCGAAGCTACTGGAAATGCAAGCATCACCGCTTTCAGGGCCTCCCTGCCCGAAGATCTGCGAGTGCGTTTGACGAGCACAAAAGCTAGGCTCCGTGTCGCGAAATTCACAGTGGAAGTGGGCAAGTCTCGGCTCCGTGTCAGTGAGCAAGTTTATTTTCAGGGCGAGGAACTTTCCGTCTTTATACAGTAGAGTGAACGGACGCCCGAGGAGGCGGATTCCGTACACACTCACTTCACAACGGATCCTTCCAGATGAGAAAGACACTCCCCACGCACCGCGGTTTCACTTTGGTCGAACTGCTGGTCGTGATCGCGATCATCGGCATTTTAGTTGCATTAATGCTGCCAGCCGTCCAGGCGGCACGGGAGGCCGCTCGACGGATGTCATGCCAGAACAATCTTTCGCAACTTTCGCTAGCGCTACATAATTACGAGTCGACCTTCAAGCGATTCCCCTCCGGCTACCTGCACAAGTACGGCACGAGAGGCAGCAGTGACGAGCGAGCCAACCACATGGGGTTGTCCTGGGGAGCTGCCATGCTGCCACAGCTCGAGCAGGGTTCAGTTGCTGAGCGAATCGATTACAACCGGCCCCTCTGGGACGATGCCAACCGATCCGCGAGAGACGTCAGCCTTCCAGTATTCCTATGCCCAAGTGATACGTATTCGGACTCAGCATTCGTTTATCGTGACGATACAATCACACCGTCCGAACGTTATGCTGCTGCGAGCTACGCTGCCAACTGGGGTCCAGCGAGTCCAACCACGAACCTCGATGCGACTCCACTCGCCAGTCAGGGCGTTTTCTACCGGAACAGCCGAATCAAGGTTTCAGCCCTAATGGATGGCTTGGCAAACACGCTAGCGTTTGGGGAGCGACACAACGGTCCGATTCCCCAAAGTCGATCGACTGCGGGCGGGCACACGGTTTTTGAGAATGCATGGATCGGCGCCGTTCGCGACGTCGACGAGCTAGAGGACGACCACGCGCACATGGTGCTATTCGAGACCCAGTATCGTCCGAACCAGGTGGACGGCGACGACAAGGGCCTCGCGGCTCCCCACTCAGGATTATGCCAGTTCGCCCTCTGCGACGGTTCAGTTCGCGCAGTCACCGAGCACATTGACGCCAAGGTGTACGATGCTTTGGCGACGCGGAACGGCAGGGAAGTCGTCGAAGACTATTAGGCTACCACGCCAGTCGACGATTTAATAATTATTGAAGCAGCACAAACGGGGGACAGGTGTCTCCCGTTTTTTTGCGCGCATCGAGCGCCCACCGTCCATCCGATTTGCATTGCCGAGCGACATGAGCGACACTGATTTGAACCCAGCAATTAAAGTACAGACAGGGCGGAAACCTAATGCGCAAGCTTACGAATCTCCTTATTCACGCGTGCATTGCCACCGTCGTTCTCCCGTGGCCGTTCCGCGTTCACGCCCAAGTCACGCAGCCCCCACAGACACCCGAAGTCAGTCAGGGGGCAAACTCACAGAACCAGACAACACAGACTGACTTATGGTTCGGAACACTGAGCACCCCAGCTCGTGACTTCAGGTTCGTGGTCGAACTAAATGAAAATAGACAAGATTCGGAAGGCAAATTACTTAGCCTCGACGAGGGGAACAGGACGTTTGCCCTTACGAAAGTCCACCGCGAAGAAGGCAAGTTTAGTTTTCAGTTGCCTCTCACCGAGGCAGCCTACGAATCAACGTTGAATGACGAAGGCAATCACAGCACGGGCACATGGACTCAACGCGGGCAACAACTGCCACTATCTTTGACCAAGGTTGGAGCAATCCCCAAGCGAAAGGTCAAAACGCTGCTTACGGGTACATTGAACGCGATTGTACAAAAAATCGAAGTAGCATTCGCAGAACTGGAATCGGGCAAGATCTACTTCAACAGTGTCTCACAAAATGCAGGAGGATTCGTCACCACAAAAGAGAACAACAAAGATGGTACCGTCATCTTTCGCGTGCCAGGTGTCCAAGGCGTATTTGAAGGACAGTACACTGATGAACAAGAAATCAAATTGCAGGGTAAGTGGAGCCAAGGATTGGTAACCCTTGATCTTACCCTTACAAAGCAAGAAAACGTCCCTGAAGTCCTGCCGCCTACGCAGCCAAAAAAACCGCAGAGACCCCAAACCCCAAAAGCGCCTTTCCCTTACACCACTGAGCAAGTAAAGATTCCGACCGGGGACCAAAACGTTACTCTCGCCGGAACCCTGATTCTCCCTCAGGGTCAAGCAAAGGCAGGTGTCATCCTCGTTTCGGGGTCCGGCCCTCAGGACCGAGACGAAACCATCTTCGACCACAAACCGTTTCTGGTGATTGCGGATCACTTTGCCAGACATGGAATCGCAACGCTCAGATACGACGATCGGGGCGTCGCGGAATCAACGGGTGACTTCTTACAAGCGACCTCATACGATCTCGCTGACGATGCGGAGGCCGTCTTCGACTTCCTTGCTGCACGTGAAGAGCTTGCTGACGCAACACTGGGAATCTGCGGACATAGTGAGGGCGGTCTGCTTGCTCCCCTGATTGCGGCTCGAAACACACGCGTGAATTTTGTGATTCTGATGGCAGCACCAGGTGTCGACGGGAAACAAATCATCCTCAGCCAGGGCCCCCTACTCATGAGAGCCCAAGGAATTCCCGAACCCCAAATCGAAACGCAGAGAAAACTACAGGAGATCATTCTCACTGTCATTCGCGACAACAAACAATCAGATACTGAAATGATTGCGGACCAAATCCGTGAGGCCCTCGGTGATGATCAAACAGATCTGACGCAGCTCATTGAGACCAGCCAATCTGCTCTCACCCAACAAGCATCACCATGGTTAAGAACCTTTCTCAAGCTTGACCCGAAAAAGGCGTTAGCCGACCTTCAATGTCCAGTTCTCGCCATCAACGGAACCAAGGACCTGCAGGTGGATGCCGTGTTAAATCTGCCGGCCATCCGTGACGCATTACAAGCAGCGGGTAATTCCGACGTCGAAGTCAATGTTTATCCCGGGCTGAATCATCTTTTCCAGGACTGCCAAACAGGCCTTCCGACTGAATACGGGACCATCGAAGAGACTTTCAACGGTGTACCCTTGCGACGCATGACCAGTTGGATCTTGGAGCAAGCCGCAGAACGCTGAGTTAACAGAACGCTGAGTTTGCGGAATGTCGAATCTGCAGAATGCTTCTGCGTGCATTACCTG
>CAXGRW010000293.1:0-6811 GCA_964012125.1 uncultured Rhodopirellula sp. | reverse complement strand
CCGGGTAAAAGAGATGCGAAACCGATCACGACCGCCAGGCTCATCGCCGCTGTGCAAACAAGGTACAGCTCTACCGCGCCCGGTGCTGCATCTGCCCCCATCACTGAGAAACCTGGAATTGCGGCGACCAACACGGTGAACGAGGCACCAATAAGCAACCAGGACAATGACGACCACGCCCATCCTGCAACAAAGAGTCCCCAACCAATACGCGCGTCAGCAACCTCTGAAAAATCCTTGATGAGTCGTTTGGCAACGACCTTGAGCACCAGTGGGAAAGTGGGCAAGCTGGCAACCAACGCGATGCCCCCTGCCATCACCGAGATCCAAGTCGGTACCGGAAGCCAAAGCACCAAGATTCCTGCGACCGCACCCCCGACCGCCATCATCAAAAATGTTTCAAGAAAAACGCTCATGGTAGCCTGCACAGGCTTCACACCATCACGAGCAAGTACACCCGCTCGGATCACAATCACCATCGCCTTTCCTGGAACGTATTTACCGATGTGCCCCATCAATTGTGCGGCAAGTACTGTTCCGACCCGTGGTCGCTGCCCTAACGACACCAGCGCTCGCCGCAGCAAAAACCCGGATGGAACTAAACCCAAACCATATAACAAGGCAGCTGCCAACACATAATGCCAGCGGATCGATGACCAATTCGGTAACGAAGCCACGAGTGCCTCACGACGAACCAATAAAGCCTCACTCTCTGCTTGTGTTGCCGAGTCCAATTCAGAGTCAATCGCTGCGATCTGTTGCTGTACTTTGGCTTTTTCTTCTCTCCATTGCGTAACCGCTGAGCGGCTTGCAATCCACAGTCCGCCTAGAACCAACACAGCAATCACCCATTTGGCAACGCGAAGAAACAGAGGCTTGTACCTTTTGAGTAGCTCCCGTCTGCTGTTGTCATTTTTTTCAGTTTGATCTTCGGTTGAAGTCAAAATACTCTCCTCAACTAATCGCTGTTTGCACCGAGGGTAGCAAATACACGAGTTAGCCGATGCCCGAAACGTTGCGTCATGTCCATAGAAGGGCTAAAAACGTGCTAACGTCGGCACCCACGTGTGCCACACTGTACGCACAACGCCTCCGTCCGTCATCTATCGATCAGTTTCACTGAGCCCAGAACAGATGCCTAAAAGAAAAAAACAGCGAAAACACACCTCGCCCGCATCAGCAGCCGACAAAAAGGTTCAAAACGCTGGGGCAGGTGAAACGGTTAACAGAACATCGTCTGATGCGCACGAGGCAAAACCCGGAACATCGGGTATCGGCTCAACTGAGATAGTTGCTCCATCCCCTACACTGCCCCCCTTGCCGTCCCTCTCTCGTGTTCTTTCCGTGGTCATGTTGATCCTCGGGATTCTGGCCGTGGGAGCCCTATTCTACAAAGTCATGGCTGGCTTCTTTGTGCCACTGTTTTTGGCGGCCCTGCTGGTTGTTCTGTTTCGCCCGGTCTATCTGCACATCCTGAAACGTTGCAAAGACCGCCGTCAAGTTGCCGCCATGGCAACCACTTTGTTAATCATGACGGTCGTCCTGTTTCCCATCTTCCTGTTAATTTCCGTCGCTGCTAGCCAGTTCACCGCAATGGTCAGCCATGTAGACTTTAATGACCTTTCGGCAGCACTGGATCGTGGCAGAGAACAAGTAGGAATCTCTCTTCCCTACGCAGAACAGTTCCGCCGGCTTGACACCCTTTCGGACAGCTTGGACGAACCCGAGCGTGCCGGTGTTGATGGTACCCCTATCATCAGCAGCGAGGCAAAAGTTGCACAAGAGATGGTGCTTGAAAACATTACCGAAGCACTCACCCTGGTCAAATACCTTCACTCGAAGGTGGAGGGACCTGCAACAGCTGATGAAGCAGCTCGAATCGCAGAGGAGCGGCTTATTGAATTCAAAAATGCAGTTGAGACGCACAGCGCGGATTCAACCAAGTCCGATACTGACGAGTTGATTGGCAAGCTGAGTGCCGAAGAAAAGTTTCATCGACAAAGTGTGATTGCATCGGCAGCCATACGCTCATGGATGCGGATCCTGCTGGGTGGAACTTTCCGAAGCCAAGTGCGTCTGCTTGCAAACCCAAGCACCGAGTCATTCAAGGATCTACTCAATCGCGGACGCGAAGTTCTGCAGCCACGCTTTGTGTCGCTGACCAGCGCAACGGGCGGATTTTTACTACAGTCGGTCATTGGAATGCTAGTTCTCGTGATCGCGATCTATTTCTTCCTTCTCGATGGAGCTGGGATGATCCGCACCCTGATGCGTCTCAGCCCACTTGATGACAACTATGAAACCCGATTGCTACTTGAATTTGATCGAACAAGCCGAGCCGTTGTGCTTGCAAGTGTTTGCAGTGCATTAGCCCAAGGTGTCCTCGCAGCCTTGGCTTTCTGGGCTTGCGGGTTTGACTCCGTGATCTTTCTTTTCTTAATCACCAGCCTCATGGCACTCGTACCATTCCTTGGTGCGGCTTCTGTTTGGATTCCGTGCGTGCTTTACCTTGGTGCGGTCGAGCAACGTTGGTACGTCGCCCTAGCGTTGTTACTTTACGGCGCTGGCGTTGTCTCCTCCATCGATAACGTCATCAAGATGTACGTTCTACACGGGCGTTCCACGATGCACCCTCTATTCGCATTACTGAGTGTTTTAGGCGGCGTGAAGGTGTTTGGCCCCATCGGAATTCTGGTTGGACCTATGGTCGTCGTGTTCATGCAAACGCTACTGGAAATATTGAATCACGAGCTCGCAGAACGCGACGCCAGTACGATAATGTCTGGCTCAGACAAGCCCGATACGACGGAAGGCGGCTCAGAATCAGCCGCCGCTGACAGCATCGAGCCCTCAACTTCCTGAAACAACTTACCGATGAGTTGATCACCCGAGTCCGCGATAGGTGCTGTTTACGTTGTAAGAAAAAGTCACAATTACGCCAACGCGGTGGCGTCGCGTCGTTAAACAAGCGTCATGCCGTGCCTGGGTATTTCCAACCGTTGTGATACGCGCGACTCAACAAGGCATTTGCCTCGTCATCACCGACCACCCGCTCCTGCTCTCCATCCCACTTCACACTTCTGCCCAGTTTCATGGACAGCATGCCAAGAAGACTCATGTTCGTCGCATCGTGTCCAATCTGCACATCACAAGTGGGGCGTCGCCCAGTTTCGATCGCGTCAACAAAATCACCCCACAACAAATCAATGCTATGTCCATCAGGCTCTTTGTGCACCGCATCTTGGTGGATCGGCGATTTTTTCGAATCAGCTGGATAAAAAGTCCACCCGTCCCGCCATCCCATATGGAACGTTCCCTTGGTACCGTAAAAGTGGCAACCCACTGATGATTTCTCAGGCCCCGTACCAGCGAATCTTCTGTGTTCCCAGTACGCGGTGAACGATTCAAATTGATAGGTGGCAACCTGATGATCGGGTGCATCAGTTGTCTGATGCTTTTCATTTAACACAGCAGCACCTTTAACCGGACGCCCACCCACAGAGTGAATCTGCTTCGGATACTTCTCATCCGTCCACCACAAAATCTGGTCCAACCAGTGCACTCCCCAATCACCTAGCGTGCCATTAGCAAAGTCAAGAAAGTGCCTGAACCCACCTGGGTGAATCTTGCGATTGAATGGACGCATCGGCGCTGGCCCACAATACATTTCCCAATCAAGTTGCTCGGGGGGCGGACTATTGGGCGTAGGCAGTTCCGCTCCACCACGGTTGTGTACGAAGGCCTTGACCATCCCGATATCCCCAGCGCCACCATCCTTCAGGAACTTCATTCCTGAAACATAATGCTGGCCGATTCGACGATGCATTCCGACTTGCACCACGCGGTCGTTCGCACGTGCAGCGTCAAGCATTGCGCGACTTTCTGCAATTGTGTGTCCAGTCGGCTTTTCAACGAAGATATGGGCACCCGCCTCAATAGCGGCAATCGTATTAAGTGCGTGCCAATGATCCGGCGTCGCTACAATCGCAATCTCGACGTCCTCTTTCTCCAGTAGCTCGCGAAAATCTCCGTATGTGTTAGGTGCATCCCCAGTGAGGTCTTCAACTTCTTCCGCAGCTAACTCAAGCTTATCGCTATCGACATCACAAAGCGCGACAACCTTGATATTCTCGGCGGCCAATGCCTCCTTGAGGATATTCATCCCCCACCAGCCTGACCCAATCAACGCCGTCCGATAGCGTTTTGCTTTGTTTCTTCGTGCATGAACTGCGGGTGTCGCAGCAAGCGTCCCAGCAACCGCAGCGGACTGGATGAATTGTCGTCGTCTGATACTCATAAATTTTCCTCAGTTGTGTCCTTCGCACGCATTCTAAACCAATTTTTCCATTCCGTGAACAAATTGGCTACGTAAAACTGAACTGCAGCCCAGTCGCAGTGCCGCGGCACGTTTTCTTAATTTGACTTTCGAACATTGACACAAACTAAAGCCCCACCAGCACCACGACAGTAAATCCGCCCATTGCAAAGCACAGGCACAGTCCAACACTGCTCATCAAAGACTCTGCATTGGCTCACAACTTTGGAGCCGGTTTGATTTGGCTCAATGATTTTCAATATTCCGTCATCCGACATTGCGATCAAATACTTACCTGCCGCGGCCAAACCTCCCACGTTTTCATCCTCGGCATTCCAAAGAACCTTTCCATCCGGTAACCGCAAGCAAGCAAGCGTAGCTCCCTCAGCGACGGATCCATTTGCGCCGTACAGGAGACCATTGAGATACACCCCACTAGAGAGTTGATTTTGGAAATCCTTGGTCTTCCACTCAAGCACAGGATTTCCGTCCTTGAAGGTCACCAAAGCAGAACCGCGGTTATAACCTGATGACAGAAACACCTGCCCATTGACAACGATTGGGCTGGCCGCGTTGCAGCCAAACGTCGTCAACCAACGCTGCCGCCAGCGTTCTGTTCCCGTGCGGGCATCGACACACACGTAGGACCTTGCTGAACCAAAGATCAAGCGATCTTCTCCACCTTGGACCAAGGGAACAAACGATGAATACCCCGAGTCCTTGTCTGCCGACGCCCAAGATACACTGCCATCCTTAATTGAAAGCGCTACGCCCGCATCACCAACATTAACAATCACCAAACCGTCGATTACCCATGGTGCTCCTGCAAACCCCCACGCAGGAATCCGAATCAATGTAACGTCGGGCACATTGACCTTCCAATTGATATCGCCCGACTGAGCATCAAAACAAAACAAATCACCTACCCGGCTCAGAGTAAAAACCATCCCCTGCGAAATCGTGGGCGTGGATGTCGGGCCACCCTCGAATTCGTTGGCGTCCATGGCGCAATCATAAGAGTGAGTCCAAATCTCTTTGCCTGTCTCGGCGTCGAGGCAATAAACAGTATCAACATTCTCTTCATTGCCCAATGTGTAGAGCCGCCCTTCGGCAATTGCCACTGATGAGTATCCTGTGCCAACAGCAAATCGCCAATCAATCGGGGGTCCCTCGCTAGACCACTTGGCACTCCAGTCTGTTTCCTGCGACACACCATTGTTATCGGGCCCACGAAACCGAGGCCAATCCGCACCAAGACAAGTACCCGGCAGAAATGTGGCTATAAAACATCCGAGTGTGAGCACAAGCCGCAATCCACCGTGCATGAAATCAAGGACCACAGCGACTTCCACTTTGCAACACATTAGTTGTCTCCAATGCACACCACGCGTGCCAAATTTTGTCTGGGTTTCGTTTCCGCAAATGAGGCAGCGCGGAGCTGGAAAATTGCCCGCCCTTTCAGAATAACCGAAGCATTAGCTCGACTGCACCTCGGCAAGCATGCCTCTACGCCTCAATCGATCCGGAATTAGGCCGCGTTCCGTTCCGAATAGCACGGCGATCACCAACTGACACGCAGCCGCAACCACAATCGCTCCTGAGGTTCTCACACTTTCCGTCACAGGCAAACCGAACGTTTCCGTCAGCGGTCCAGGTAAAACATTCGCTCCCACGTGCCCCAGCACTGAGGCTGACACCGCAACGAGGACAGAGATGACAATCATGGGACACAACCGCCGTGTAATAAAGAACGCAGTCGATGGGGGGATCACCAACATGCCAATCACAAGAATACTGCCAACCACTTCAAACGACGTGACGACGGTGGCACTGGTCAACGCCATCAAAGCGTAATGCACCAACCTCGGTCGGAATCCAAGTGAACGTGCCAGGTCAGCATCGAACGTAGTGAGCATCAGTTCCTTGAAAAACAGCACCACCAACATCACATTGAACAGCAGCATGAAACCACAAGCGATAGCCTCACCCGGAATACGTGCTCCCAACCCTACCGTTTCCAGTTGGCCATATAAAACACAATCAAGATCCAGATCACTCTTGTCCGCGAATTGTCTCAGCATGATTAACCCGATTGCAAAGAGGGTCGTGAACACGACTCCCAATGCAGCATCCTGACGCACCCAGCCGCTTCTCGTGACCCACTCGGTCATGAATGCTGTCAGCACACCTGCGATCACAGCACCACCAAACATCAATAACTGTCGGACGCCCCAACCCCCTTCCGGATCGATCCACCCTGCAGCTTCCAAATAGCCCGAAACCAAAAACGCACCAACCACCCCCGGCAACGCCGCATGTGTAATCGCATCGGCAAGCATGCTCTGCTTTCGTAGAAACAGAAAACATCCTGGGATCGCGCATGAAGCGGACGCCAAACACGCTGTGAGCGTGATCCATGTGTCCAGCGGTGTCCATGTAAAGGAAGCCAGCAAATCAATAGCCGTTCAAGAGAAACGAGACGTTGGGAACCAAGAA
>CAXGRW010000292.1:0-6820 GCA_964012125.1 uncultured Rhodopirellula sp. | reverse complement strand
CCGGGCTATGCACCAACTTAGTCACAACCGAGATCCGCGCATCGGATTCAATCTTGCCTGCCCGAATTAGCGTGATTGAATTCGTGAATCAAATCGGAACGCTAAGCCTGATTTAAAAAGTGAATCACTGAAAAATTCCACACCGCCACGCGCGTACTTTATCTGCCAAAGCTTGAGTAACTAAGCTATGCCTCCGCACGGCCCCAACGGCCACCAAATGCGGCCCGATGTTCGTTTGTGCTTTCCTGCCCTCATTGAGTCCTCATGCTCTTTCAATCAAACACGATTTCCGTCTTTCGACCTCGCACATTTTCCGGAATCGTCCTGGCACTATTGTTGGCCGGCGTATTCCATGTGCTACCGGGCCCCAATTGCACTTTACGTGCAGAGGATTTGAAACGGAACAACGCAGGAGCAGATTCATCCGTTCAATACAACCGTGATGTCCGAGCGATATTGACCGACAATTGCTTTGCCTGCCACGGTCTGGACACTGAATCTCGTGAGGGCGACTTACGGCTTGATGAACGTTCTTTTGCGATTGAGTCAGGGGCCATTGTTCCCAACAAACCTGATCAAAGTGAGCTAATGTCGCGGATCACTGCAACTGATCCTGATGTTGTCATGCCGCCGCCAGAAACCGAACACAAGCTCACCAGCAAACAAATTTCAATTTTGAAGTCATGGATTGAATCGGGCGCTGAATACCAACAGCATTGGTCCTTCATCACCCCCAAAAAGGTTCTCATCCCAAGCAACGGCGCCGACCAGACTGCAGCGCAACCAATCGACTATTTCATTCGCGTGGGTGTTGAAAAGGCTGGACTGAAACCGTCTCCTGCCGCCGACCGAGCCACTCTATTACGTCGAACGGCCCTCGATCTGACCGGCTTGCCGCCAACACCCGAACTCACCGAAATCTTCTTACGTCAGGACTCACCCATCGCATACGAAACCCTTATCGATCGTTTGCTCGACAGCGATAGCTATGGTGAGCATTGGGCGCGGATGTGGTTGGACTTGGCACGCTACGCGGACACCAAAGGTTACGAGAAAGATCGGCATCGCAATATCTGGCGATACCGCGATTGGGTCATCGATGCCTTCAATCGTGACATTCCGTTTGATCAGTTCACCATCGAACAACTCAGTGGTGACCTGTTGCCAGACAGAACGGATGATCAAATTCTGGCGACAGCGTTCCATCGGAACACGATGACCAATGATGAAGGTGGAACAGACAACGAAGAGTTTCGGTTCGCTGCCGTCAAAGATCGCGTTGATACGACACTGCAGGTCTGGATGGGTTTAACAATGGGCTGTGCGAAGTGCCACTCCCACAAATACGATCCAATCAGCATGCGAGACTACTATTCGTTTCTTGCCTACTTCAACCAAACCCAGGATGCTGATAACGAGACTCCGTTCCATGCCACCCCCACTGCTGCCCAGGCAGATCAACTCGCGGAACTGACAACGAAACTGCAACAAGCAACAAAATTATCATCCCAACGTCCTGACGACTTTGCCAAACGCTTTGACGAGTGGAACAAGGGACTGGCAGAACGTCCACTCTGGCAACCACTCGGTCTCAAAGAATTCACATCCGAGGCTGGGGTGCAAATGAGTCAGGATGAACAGCATCGACTCATAGCCAGTGGCGATCGGCCGCAGAAAGACACATGGCAACTCAGCTTTGAACTACCCATTCTGCCTGATGGCAAAACCTACACATCGTTTCGCATCGACCATTTTCCTCAAGCAATCGGTGGAGGTGACTGGGAAGACAAGAATGTGGCTATCCGAGAATTGACGTTGGAACTCCAGCAGCCAAACAGTGACTTCAAATCCATCAAGCTAAAGAATCCACGTGCAACCTTTTCACAACGCGGTTGGAACGTGGCTTCAGCCTTGGATGGCAAACCTGATGCGGGCTGGGGATTGTCGCCCCGATTCAAGGAAGCACAAGCTGCGGTATTTGATTTTGAATCTCCCATCTCGGGTGGTGTCTTGAAGGTCACCCTCGAACAGCAATACGGCCAAGGCCTGCTGCTGGCCCGGTCACGCTTTTCCATCAGTCAAAATCCTGTGCAATGGCTGCGAGCCGAATTGCAGCCAGAGCCAGAGAAAGTGTTCAGCGAGACTGTATTTCCGGAAACAATGCGCCGCATCAAGGCAATGCAAACAGCGAAAGACCAACTACAGAACTTCAAAAAGCAGATCCCAAGCACACCCGTCATGTTCGATTTGGACGCTAAACGTCAGCGTACAACCCGCATTCATAATCGGGGTAACTTTCTTGACCAGGGTGAAGAAGTCACTCCATCTGTGCTAACCACATTTGCCAAACAGCCCGCAGATGCCCCTGCCAATCGGATCGGCGTCGCTCAGTGGCTGATGACACCAGAGAATCCATTGACCGCTCGTGTTACCGTGAATCGCATTTGGGCGAGAATTTTTGGTACGGGACTGGTTGAAACGGAAGAAGATTTTGGAACACAGGGAATGGCACCATCACATCCTGAATTGTTGGATTGGCTGGCGGTTGATTTTCGCGAACAGGGTTGGTCACTCAAACAACTGATCAAAACCATCGTCATGTCTCAAACCTATCAACAAAGCTCAACCTTTACCGAGCGGTCACTAACAGTGGATCCCAGAAATCGCCTGCTATCGCGGGCCCCTCGATTTCGACTGAGTGCTGAAATGGTGCGGGATCAGGCACTAGCAGTTTCTGGACTGCTGGTCGAGAAACTTGGCGGTCCATCAGTTATGCCGCCACAACCAGCAGGAATATGGAAATCAACCTACAGCGGTGAAAAGTGGAAGAATGCGGAAGGTGATGATCGATACCGGCGTGGCTTGTACACCTACCTAAAAAGAACAAGTCCTTACCCAGCGATGACTACGTTTGATGCCGGCAGCGGAGAAGTATGCCAGATCCGACGCATCCGAACCAACACACCGCTGCAAGCGCTGATCACGTTGAATGATGTCGTGTACCTCGAGGCCGCAGGAAAACTGGCACACCGGATGGAGAAGGCGGGAAAAAACCTGAGAGCCAAAATTTCCGCCGGTTTTCAGATCGTCCTGGTCAGAGAAGCTGAGGAATCCGAAATCATCCGGTTAGTGAGACTGTATCAGTCTCTTGAACAGGAACTTGCTGACGGAAAAGGCCTACTGGAGTCAGCGAACCTGACCGAAGGCGACCCAAGGCTCGTGGTGATCGCCAGCGTTCTGCTAAACCTCGACGAAACACTTATGAAACCGTAAAGCTCCTACGCAGCAATGGCAAAATGGGAGCAGTGCAAACGCGAAGCGATAGCATCGTTCTACACCACCTGACATACCACCAGACACACCAAGAGATTTTCGAGTGTGCTTCGCCTGGAAGCTTGCCACGAACAACCGAAATTGAAAGACAAACATGGACTCTTCTCTTCCACGACGACTGCAAAAAATCCGTGCTGTCACTCGCAGGCACTTTTTCGGGCAAGCGGGACTTGGCTTTGGCGCCCTTGCATTGAACTCTATTCTTGCCCGCGACGGGTGTGCCGAGAATGCATCATTTCGAATCCCAGCCAAAGTCAAATCAGTCATCTACCTTCACATGGCGGGATCGCCATCACAACTCGATCTTTTTGAAAACAAACCGGCGTTGGCGAAACTGCACGATACAGAGTGTCCACAAGAATACCTGGAAGGTAAACGTTTCGCCTTCATCCAAGGCACTCCCAAGATGCTGGGGCCTCAATTCAGCTACAAGCAATATGGCGAAACCGGTCAGTGGGTAAGCGAACTACTACCCAATCTGTGTCGGCAAATAGATGACCTCTGCGTAATCCGCTCCATCAGCACCGAGCAATTCAACCACTCACCAGCGCAGCTGCTAATGCAAACAGGCAATCCATTACTGGGTTCCCCAGCAATGGGTTCGTGGATCACTTATGGCTTGGGAAGTGAGAATGAGAACCTGCCGGGGTTCGTTGTACTTTCATCCGGCGGCAAAACCCCCAGTGCTGGAAAGTCCCTTTGGGGTAGCGGATTTCTGCCCACTGTTTACCAAGGGGTTCAATGCCGTACCGACGGCGGTGATCCCATTCTGTACCTGTCGGACCCCAAGGGAGTCAGCCGCTCAGCAAGACGAAAGACCCTCGATGCGCTCAACGATTTGAATCGTTATCAGCACCAACATGTGGGTGACCCGGAAACCATGACTCGCATCGCCCAATACGAACTTGCCTACCGAATGCAGACTTCCGTGCCGGAAGTCATGGACATAAGCAAGGAATCCCAGAAAACCCTGGATCTGTACGGAGCCAAACCTGGATTTGTTTCCCAAGCAGAATCAGCAGCCGACCCACGGGCGTTATACAAAGGCGACGATGCGACGTTTGCAAACAATTGCCTGCTTGCGAGGCGGTTGGTTGAAAATGGCGTACGGTTTATTCAACTTTATGACTGGGGCTGGGACCACCACGGATCGAGTCGCGGGGAATCCATTGATGAAACACTGCCGATCAAGTGCCGTCAGATTGATCAGTCGATTGCTGCGTTATTGGCTGACCTGAAGCAACGCGGGCTGTTCGATGAAACGCTGGTTGTCTGGGGCGGTGAATTTGGTCGCACACCCATGATGCAAAACAACGTCAACAAGAAACTTGTCAAAGGCTTCATTGGTCGCGATCATCATCCACATGCATTCACGATGTGGATGGCTGGTGGCGGAGTCAAACCGGGCATGTACGGACAAACCGACGATATCGGTTATTATCCAATCGAAGACCCAGTCAGTGTCCGCGATCTGCAAGCTACCATCCTGCACCAGACGGGACTCGATCCCTATCGGTTCAACTTTCCGTACCAAGGATTGAACCAACGTCTGATCGGTCCAACGCAAAAAGGACGTGTCCTCACCGACATCCTGCTGTAACGATTCCAGACCGCTATCCGACTCTGCGTGCCACGCCGCCCCTGTCGTGACGCAGCGTTTCCCACGCCACAGTTCTCCTCACGCCACCATTCTCTCCGCGCACAGTTCACAGTCTGTGAAGCAAATCATGAACTTAGATCCCACCAGCGAGCATGACCATGCCGTTACCGATGCGGGTGTAGATCGCGTGAATTCAGTCAGTGCAAGCGGTGTTTATTAAAGCGGTGACTTGGCTCCCATTCTTCCATCACAAAGGAAGTGGTGCCTGAAGGATGTCATCGCTTTGTGGGTTGCCCTATCGGCCTGCATTCCGACTTACATGTTGGCATCTTCCTTGATCGAAGAGAGCATGGATTGTTTGCACGCAGTGGCAACCATTTTCTTGGGCAATCTGATCGTTCTCATTTCTATGGTTCTCAACGCACATGATGGAACCAAGTACGGGATTCCGTTTCCAGTGCTCTGCCGAGCTTCATTTGGTACCCGTGGTGCTAACGTGCATCCATGCTGCGAGCCTTAGTGGCTGGTTTGGGATTCAATGCTGGGTTGGCGACTGGCGATCAATCAGGTGATTGAGATTTACCAGCCACACTGGGACACTCTGCCCACGCTGGCAGGACTGGGCATCAACACGCCCCAACTGATTTGCTTCATGATTTTCTGGCGTGTGAATCAGGCCATCATTTGGCGAGGGATTGAGTCAATTCGTTTGCTGCTAAACATCAAGGCTCCCCTACCGATTGGTTTGGGACTCGCGTTGCTGTATTGGGCATACCAGTCAGCCAATGGTTTTGGATCGATGCTTTCGCAGCCATCCTCGTTCAGTTCAGGCGAAGAAAAAGCGGGACAGTTCTGGAGTTTCTTCTTCCCTGCCTTAACAGCGAATGTTGGATTCTGGGCCACGCTGTCATTGAACATTCCCGATTTCACGCGACATGTGCGAATACAACGGGATTAAGTGTTGGGTCAGGCAATCGGTTTTCCTTTGACGATGGGCCTGTATGCATTCATCGGTGTTGCGGTGACTTCTGCAACAGTCGTGATCTACGGTGCCCCATCTGGGGCCCTGTCGACCTGCTTGCCAAGTTCTCCAATCCGCTGTGGCAAGTCATCGGTTTGATTGGCTTGGTGATTGCCACCTTGGCCACAAACCTGGCAGCCAACGTGATTGGCCCCGCTGACAATTTTGCGAATCTTCGGCCGCGTCGCATCAACTTTCGAATGGGAGCTGTGATCAAAGGTGCCATTGGAATTGTGATCCAGCCATGGCGTCTGGTTGAAGACCCAAGTGGGTACAATTTCGCTTGGCTTGTTGCTTACTCAGCACTTCTGGGTGCTGTTGGGGGCGTAATGATCTGTGACTACTTCCTGCAGCGTAAAATGCGTTTACAGCTTGATGCGTTATAGTCGCGTGAGGGTCCCTATTTGTACAGGCGAGGGTTTCACACGGCGGGCATCGTCGCATCAATTGCGGGCACCATCCCGTGCATCCCCGCTTTTCTGAGTGAAATCGGAGTGGTCAATGTCGCTTCGATTTGGACCAGTCTTTATCACTATGCTTGGTTCACCAGTTTTGGCTTATCAATTCTCGTTTACCTTGTTTCGATCACGATAAACCGCTGCAACACAACCACATGACAGCCTGCAATTAACAAGCAACGATAGTAACAGCAGTTACGAAGAGAACGAAGCAAGAGACGTAGAGACCACACAGTATGATGCCATCGCACAGGAGGACAAAAAATCCGAAATCCTACCTGGGCGTGATCACGTTGAAAAACACACCTTGATGCAACTCGCAAGCTCAATCGAGGGCCAACAAGTGATTGACCTGGCGTGTGGCGAAGGGCATTTCACCCGCTTGCTCAAGCAAAAAAGCGTCGCATC
>CAXGRW010000291.1:0-6834 GCA_964012125.1 uncultured Rhodopirellula sp. | reverse complement strand
TGACCGGGCCACCGAGTCGCTGTTTCCACATTTCCCTTCCATCAGAGCACCGCCAGCAGAACATAATTCCATTATCGGCAAATCCATATAAATAGTCGCCAGCCACCACCATCGACTGCTCATAACACTTCACTCGATTCTGCCACACTACCCTTGCCCCCTGCTGATTCACAAGCACACCATAGGTACCTGAATCAGGAAAGCCACCGCTTGCGAAGACCATATTATCCTTCCAAACCATGGTTCCACATGTTGTCCGGCTTGTCGCCTTGACCTGCCAAAGCAATCGCCCGTTCTGAGGCTGATAGGCGGCCACTTGGTGCCCACCACTCATCAGAATCTGCAAGCGCCCATCAAGCTTGGCCACAACCGGAGACGAGTAGCCGGTCTCTTGTGGGCGTACTGCTCGCCACAACGGGCGACCATCGATTTTGCTTACCGCAAACAGTCCGCCTTCTCTGTCATCAGTTTCTACGGGAATGACCAATGCATTACCCACCAAAAGTGGTGATGCTCCGTAACCGAACCAACCATCGCCTGCTCGATAGGGTGCTACCACCCGCTGCCAGAGCAGTTGCCCTTGAACAGAAACGGCAGAGGCATGAATCGCGGAACCCACCTGCGCCACGACAAAAACAGCCTTCCCATCACTTGACGGCGTACTGGACGCAATGGTGTTTTTTTTGTGCAGATAAGACGGTGAATTAACCCCACGGTGCAACACCAACTTTCCCATCGGTGTGCCATTCAATGCATCGTATTTCAGCAAACAGATTGTCTTATTCTGTTCTTGGTGAGTCAACAAAAAGACACTTCCCCCGACAGCAATGGGAGAGGCATGCCCTTTGCCTGGAACAGTGGCCCGCCAAGCGATATTCTGATTTTCTGACCAAGCTACCGGCACCTGTCCGGATGCTGTTTTCGGAGCGTGACCATCCAGAGTGGGGCCACGCCATGCCGGCCAGTCCTGAGCGAGTGAAACCGCGGCGTGCAATGCCCCCCAAGTAGCCACCACAAGAAAGATCCGCAGACTCCCACGCTCATGGCTCATATCGACTTTCCTAGCTCATTTCGAAACCACCCGTTGTTTCACGAGCAATTAGTTCTCTTTGCCATTCTCTGCAGCAAGTTCGGCCTTCTTCTTCGCTTGCTCAAACTCTCGCAACTGTCGCTTCAAGGGCGGAGAGTGTGGTTCCAACGCGAGTGCCCGTTTTTGCACACGAACTGCATTATCAAGATCACCGAGTGCAAAATAACATCTCCCACACGTATCAAGCTTTGCGCTATCTTCACGAAACTCAAGTGATTCAAGACTGAACTTCAACGCCTGTTGATAATCACCTTCAGTATTGCAAATTAACCACGCATAGTTATTGAGAGCCTCAGCGAGCTTTCCCTCATACTCCGTCTGCACTGCGTTCGGAAATCTTTTCCCTAGGGCATTTTTATAGTTCTTGATTGTGGTCAACCGAACACTCTCTGCGCTGGTGAGTTGCGTCTTTACAGCAGCTCGCCATGCCTTGTCTCCCTCTGTCTTATACATTTTGATCAACACATCAATGTCTCTAGGGTTGGCAAGATACGCGGCCAACATTCGCTGCCGTGCTTTGTCAAGAATCGCCTCATCCTGAGTGTCGCCGTCTGCATACTTCTCAAGATCAAGTAGTGCCTTGTGGTACTCAACCCGTGCCCCCCAGCCTTTGATATACATGGCGATATTCGCATCCGCCTTTATCTTCGCATCAAACTCGTCGTCCTTTTCAAGCCGTTCGAGCAGTGGGCCAAGCAAATCAACGACCTCCTGATGACGCCCCAATTCGCCAAACATCATCGAAAGGTCGCTGCGACACAGCACCGAATTGATGTCTACGACTGGCACGGAATCAATGACGTGCTCGTATTCGCGTTCAGCCCAATCGAACATCCCACGAGCACGCAAACTTACGGCGATCCCCCGACGAACCATCGCAATTTCCTCAAGCTCTCGAGGCTGCATTGCTTCGAGTGTATCTTTCGCCTGCCCCAACGGACTCGACCGGAACGCATCCTCAGCCACACGCGCCGCTTCCTCTTCGTCACCCTTACTCAGCAATGCGAAGGCATAGCCATAAAGCAGGATCGCCGATCGATCAAACATCGGCCGATTCTTCGTATAGAGTTCAAAAACCAGTTGGTACAACTGATTGTCTGTGGCCCAATTACAAGCTTCAATGAGATCATTGGTCGTTGCAGGAACGAGATCTAAATTCTCAGTTGCCAACCGCAACGCCTCTTCTTTATTCCCCAAAGATGCGGCCTGGATCGCGCAAATCCGAACGAGACTCAATATGCTCGCCCTCGTCATTTCTTCGGAAGACAAGGAGTCAACCGCATCGCGCTGCTTGCGTACCAAACTGCGCCATTCCTCTGCTGAGTACTGTCCAGTCGCAAGGTCATTTGCATAGACCTGAAGCCATTCAGTTGCCTGCCGCGCAGCCAATCCCAAACCCTTTTCAATGATCGCCGCGTTTGCTTTACGCTTTGTTGGATCTTTAGCAATCGCCTGTCCAAGAATTTCAATGGTTGCTCGTTGACTCAAAACCGCAGAGCTTTCGAACCGGGCAATCCGCACCAAAGCTGGCAGGCCAATGCGATCGGGAAACTCCGCCAAAATCAATATCCGAGCCTGACGCTCAGCAATCGATTCAGCTCCATATCCCTCAAGTGTCTCAGAAACAATATCGGGGTCGTCACTTGTGAACCACACAATTGAGTAACTACCGACGATTGACTTTGCGGTTAAGGAGATCTCTGAGTCCAAATCGTTAGACGCCCGGCGCAATTCATCGATCGCCTCAAGCCCCATCCGCTCAAGCTTGACGCGAGCCTGCAAGCGAGTCGCGTAACTGTCCGATCCGAGTGCCTCCACCAACCGTCTTGCCTCGCTTGGGGCAGCACCGGTGTTCACTTCGCCATCAACTACCGCTGGCTTCTCAGCTGGGTTCTCAGTTGGGTTCTCAGTTGTGGCCTGAATAGCTTGCCCATTCGAGGCCGGGGGCATTACCCAACCCACTAACAACGCAAGCCCGAACGATATCGGCAAGTTTCGCAGTCGACAGCTAGATCGAAAAACAGAAAAAGCAACAGTGGGCATGGTACCAATACACCTCAAGCGAGCTAGAAATCCCCTGCCCTTAATTTAACGACTCCCTGCCCCATCGGAACGGCCAAGTCGATAAATTCGGGTGAAGAGCCGTGCTTTTCCGCTGATTGGATGCCGACGCCGTCGTGAAATCTTGTATTTCGTCCTGGACGTCTTCAAGACGGGCAACGCGAAGCATCTTTTTTACGCTCGCATCTACCCCTACGATTCGGGCAACACAGTAGATCCCCGCAACAACGTGGCTCTCTCGCAAGCCAATGGGAATCACCACAGCCCAGGTAACTCGGAGCTTCGCCTAACCGTTCCACCCTTGCACTCTTCAGTGACGGCTTCAGTTGCATCCATAGACGCAATCCAACTCAGCTCGACGCTTTTCCGTACGCCGCCGCCATCTCCCTCACTGACTCGGCGACAGCTTCGCGAAACGACACAGGTTCCAAAACCTCCGCATCTGCCCCCAATGAAAGCACTTTGGGGAGCACTTCGCGGGGATGCGAAACTGGCACAGTCAGAACTGCAACACCCTCTTCCTGAGCCTCCAGCTTCTGTTCAGGATGCCATGGATCTTCACGCACCCATGCTGCAGCTCGCTGACCCAACTTGATTCGAACGAGGGTTGGCTCTTCACCAGAAAAAATCCCAATCGACTTGCCAAGATGCTCTGACAAATCAACGTTTGGATCAGGTTTAAAATATTCGTCCAACGCCGTGGCGTGCCGAAATCGGTCCAACTTCCAATGCCTCAAGCGATCAGCCGGATCTTCAACTTCAGGAGCTGCAGCGACCACATAGATGCTACTTTGATAAACCGCCAAACCGTAAGGCTCGACCCGCCGCGTCGATGCGGGCTTGCCGACTGATTCGTACTCAATTTCAACCACTCGGTGCTCAAGAATGGCACGATGCACCGTCTTGAGCATGCCTTCCTGCTTCTCATAACTCTTCTGCGGCGATCCGAACACGTGCAGTGTTTTTCGATACCTTGCGTAGTGGTCGAAAACTCCATTGGGGACAGACTCCTGGACCTTGTTCCAGAACGATTCGATACCACGCCAGTATTGGGTTCCGATCAAGGGATACAGCAGTTCTCGCCCGATCGACAACGCGATCAGCTCTGTCGCCGAGATTCCAATCTCATGCACCCCCGTGTTATTAGGCCCAAGCTTATAAACCTTGCCTCTTTCAACGGTGTCATTTTGGATATCAAATCCTGCCGCCTGCAACGCTTCCACATCTCTGCGAACGGTTCGCTCGTGCAAATTCGAGAGCCCCAAATCGGCGACCAAGTCGGCACGCAGCTCGTCAAGCGTTCGCCCGAATCGCGAATACTCGAGTAGTTGCAACAATTTGTGCTGTCGGATGAGTTGTTCGTTTCGAGCCATCGTCGCTTACCTTCCTGCTGGACGTTGAGACGCGCTGATTGTCGACGATACGGTGCACTCTGGGTACCCCGCCTCTCATTTTGGAGTTTCCCGTTTACCAGGAACCGGATTCAGGAAAAAATGTCCATGACCGGCTTTCCCTTACCATCCTCAGTCACATAAAACGGTCGTCCCTCGATATCGAAACCAGTCTTCGGACTGACTCCCATCGCATGCATGATTGTGGCATGCATGTCGGTAACAGTGACAGGGTTTTCGATCGCAAGCAATGGCCGCTCGTCTGCGGTTTTGCCGTAGAGAAAACCGCTTTTTGTTCCACCGCCAAACATCAGCACACTCGTGCCGCCGGTGAAATGGCGATGAAGTCCATAGTGCTTCAGGTCGCCAAGTTTCTCAACCTTGTGTGTTGCCTGATCATTTGCCGACGACCCGGGACGCCCCTCGAGAATCGCGTCACGACTGAACTCCGATGCAATCACCACCAAGGTTCGATCCAGCAACCCGCGGGACTCAAGGTCACGGATCAACTGGGCGATCGGAAGATCCATTTCACTATGCATCCGGGCAACCGTTCGATGACCATCGGCATGAGTATCCCAGTGCAGAAACGGCACATACTCAGTGGTCACTTCCACAAATCTTGCTCCCGACTCGACCAACCGCCTTGCGAGCAGGCAGCCTCGCCCAAATCGAGATGTATCGTATTTCTCGAAGCTTTCTTTGGGTTCCTGTGTGATGTCAAATGCCGATCGTTCCTCGCTGCTCAAAAGCCGATACGCATTATCCATTGAACGCAGAATCGACTCCTGGTGAAAATCACTCGCGAACTCCCGCTGCGGACTCTCAGCCACAAGCTTTCTGAACAAACGGTCTCGATCGGAGAATCGACCGGGGCTCATCCCTTTAGGTGGCAAGACGGATTGCGAAGCCTGCTCGGGAAACGGCAGATTCATGGGACCGAATTCGCTGCCAAAGAAACCCGCGGTTGTAAATGCTTTGAGTTCCTCTTTTTCACCAACGCCTTCCAGTCTTTGACCAATATTGATGAAAGGTGGAATGACAGGATTCTTCGGTCCCAGCACCTTGGCCATCCATGCTCCCAGATGCGGGCATGCCACGGTTTGTGGCGGCACGTAACCGGTGTGCCAGTGATACTGGTGTCGCGAGTGCAGAATACTTCCAAGGTCGGGCTGCACAGCTGAACGAATCAAAGTCGCTCGATCCATCACGGATGCAATGTTCTCAAGCCCTTCACAAATTTTGATATGGTCAACCGCTGTATCAATGGCCGGGAACGTACTGACCATCTTTTCAACCGGCAATCCCACTTCGTAGGGAACATACGTTTTCGGATCAAAGGTGTCCGGGGCGGCCATTCCACCACCCATCCAAATCAAGATGCA
The DNA here is from genome assembly GCA_964012125.1 of uncultured Rhodopirellula sp. Classification (GTDB taxonomy): domain Bacteria; phylum Planctomycetota; class Planctomycetia; order Pirellulales; family Pirellulaceae; genus Rubripirellula. The sequence goes on along the minus strand of CAXGRW010000291.1, from coordinate 907 downwards.
GGAATCAGCCGTTGCCTCTGGTTGCACCACATCTTCATTGGCAGATAACATTTTTGGCGCGCCCATGGCCATGGTCGCTGCACCTGCGGCAGCCATGCTTTTGAGAAAACGACGTCTCGCGATCGCTTCTTCCAAATCCACTTTCATTACCTATCGCCTGTTTATCATGGCTAGCGAAATCTCATATCCAAGGGCAGCAACTCTTTTCCGCCCCGGCTCATCACCATCTGGGCAGTCCAAACCTTATCTTACCATGATGAACTCTGGCATCATGAAAACCGCCCACAACAGATCCTGCACCACAGTTTCCCTCGCAGCCAACCCATCCTCCCCTTCCACGTTTGCCAGCTTCAATGCATCAAGACAAACCGAAAGTTCCTCGCTCGTGGGCGCTCGCGTCAAAGCTGCGATGAAAATCTGCTGCACTAGTTCCCCATCCGACAATTCAGTACCTGCATACCGCTGAGCCCCTGACTGTAGCGCTCGGGCCAACGTTTCTCCATTGGAAAGATCAATGGCTTCCAAGGTCGTCAAGTCTGCCGGTCTGGACGTTACGATCTGATCACGATTGGGTCGCCCCAGCGACCGCATCAGGAAATCACTTTTCACCAGCCCGGCGCGAACCATCAGCAAATCACCCATTTTTCCGCGGGCCAAGCCGGTTCGCAATGTTTCACTGACGCCTGCATAAACCGATGGGCGTCCGGCACTGATCACCTTCTTCCAAGGCCCCAGGAGTTTCCCCGCCCGCAATTTCTTTTTCGCTTGGCCCTCATCGCTGTAGGTCCAGTCCGCACCCGATGCGAGCGTGATGCTGGAGCCGTCTTCCAGGGTCAGATGTGCTTCAAAAAATAAACCAGCCAGATTCGGTCCCGAGCCAGCATTGCGGGCAATGATTTCGATCTGA
>CAXGRW010000290.1:0-6842 GCA_964012125.1 uncultured Rhodopirellula sp. | reverse complement strand
GCGGATGCTGGTCGCCTATGGCTCGCCTGCTACGATAGGGAGTGTTGAGTGGTGCTTTTTCCGTGTGAAAGCCGGTGCAAGAGCCTCCGTTCTCAAAGCGTGTCCGAGAATAAAAAATACATGGTCGCGGGAAGCGACCTCCGGTTTGTAATATCTCCAAGGAGAAATCGTTGCCCAATCTGTATGCGGCCGAATGGCTTTTGCAAATCGTTCAAGCAATCACACTTGCCATTTTTCCGGTGGTTGTTGAAACCAGTGATGGTGAGAAACTACGCGGCGATTTCAAAGGGATAACCGCCAACACCCTGTTGATCGCAGCTAACGGAAGCGTGCAAGAACTTCCCTTCAACAAACTCGCTTCGATGCAGCGTAACGAGTTCACTCCCAAAGTCTCGCCAGCAACGCAGGCGACATTAACCAATGGCTCTCGGATCTATGCAGGCCAACTGAAGTTTGACGGTAAGGACGTGCAAATCGAACCCCGCCGACAACCTTCTCTGCAGGTTCCTGTGAAAAAGGTTCGGACGATAAGATTCCGAAAGGCTTCTGCTGACACGGACGCCCTTTGGCTGGGCTTGACCAATGTCGAAAACAACCGAGACGTTTTGGTGATTCGGCGACCAGGGAACCGCCTCGACCCACAAAATGGCATCGTTCTGTCGATCGATGACACGACCGTCAAGTTTGATCTTGATGGAACGGAAATCAACGCTCCGATCAACCAGCTCGAAGGAGTGATTTTCGGCGGCAACAGCAACGTCGACGAAACGCCACCCATCCGCATCACCGATATTTACGGATCAAGCTGGGCGTTAACGGGAAATCAGCCCAGCAAAGACGATAAGCCGATCGAGATCCAACTCGACGAGACCCTGCAACACGCCATGCCAGTCGAGCAGATTGCACGCATCGACTGGACGAGTGGTATTCGCATGCTGGCCGCAGAGAAAGCAACCGCATCCAAATTCACAAGCTACATCGGTACCAACGTTGACCCATCGTTGCTCAATCGTTTCTTCGGGCCCAAGTTGGAAGCCAAAACTGACTTGGTGCTGAATGGTGGGGGCATGACCGAGTACCGACTGCCTCCCCAGTTCAAGAAGCTTGCAGGTGCAGTCCAACGCGACCACAAATCTGGAGTGACAGGAAAAGTAACCGTCAACATCAAGTTTGATGACAAGGTGGTGTGGAGTGAGTCAATGGAAGACGCCGAGCCGAGAGGTTTTGAACTCGACACCAATGGTGCACGTCGTGTTGTCCTCGAAGTCACCCTTGGTGGCGACGGTGACGTCGGTGACACCATACGTTTCCTGAGGCCCCGTTTACTGAAGTGACCTGTCTTGAGAAGACAATCCAGAAGCAAGAACCAATTGGCAAATCGGCTGACCGCGACTTCGTGACGCCCAACTTACCTTTGAACTTTCAATCCGATTGAAATGATGATCAACGCAAGAACGCTCAATCTCTGCAGCCTGTTTTCGCTCGGCATAGCGATATTGTTGTGCAGTCCGTCACACGCAGCAGACCCAATCACTCTGGACCCCGCACTGGAGCGGGTAGAGAGCAGCCGAATTGAATCGGTCGCTCGCGCCGTCCCATCAGCGGTGAGCGTCTTCGTTCCCGGCGGCGGAGGCGGTGGCAGTGGAGTCATGATCTCTCCTGACGGATATGCACTCACCAATTTTCACGTGACCAGTCCGGCCGGTTCTTTTATGCGTTGCGGCATGAGCGACGGAAATGTTTACGATGCCGTGATTGTCGGGATCGATCCGGTGGGTGACTTGGCGATGATTCGTCTATTGGGCCGAAGCGACTTTCCGCAAGCTGAATTAGGTGACAGTCGTGCCGCACAAGCGGGTGACTGGTGCATGGTGATCGGCAACCCATTCCTGCTGGCGACCAATCTCAAACCAACGGTAACTTATGGCATCCTGAGCGGTGTTGGACGTTACCAATACCCCTCAGGAACGCTGCTGGAGTACGGTGATTGCCTGCAAACAGACGCTTCCGTCAATCCCGGCAATTCCGGCGGCCCCATTTACGACGCGGAAGGAAGACTACTGGGAATCGTTGGCCGTTGCTCGTTCGAGAAGCGTGGTCGCGTCAATGTCGGTGTCGGATATGCCATTTCAATCAATCAGGCAAAGAACTTTCTTGGATACTTGCGTAGTGGCCGAATCGTCGATCACGCAACCCTTGGTGCGACGGTATCCACAGAGCCCGAAGGCGGCGTGGTCGTCTCCAACATTCTGGAGTCGAGTGACGCTTACCGGCGAGGCCTGCGTTACGGCTCTGAAATCCTCGAGATTGACGGCCGCGTTGTTCAAACGGCCAACGACTTACAGAACGTTATGGCAACGCTACCCAACGGTTGGCGAGTCAAAATGTCTTACCGATCCGAAGGCAAAACGGTTGAAACCCTCGTCCGAATGATGGGCGTACACCTCGAAGATGAATTGCTGAAAAAAATGGCTGGCGCTCTTCCGCCTCCCCCCCCTCGCCCCCAAGAACCCGGGCAAGATGACAAAGACCCTGATCAAAAAGGCAAAGACGCTGATCAAAAAGGCAAAGACGCTGAACAGGGCGACAAACCAAAGAAGAACGAAAACAAACCACCACAACGAGGGCCCCGAGGACAACGCCCCGGCAAGCCGCCAGTAAAAATCCCTCAGCAAGTCAAAGATCAACTTGTTGAACGGAAGGGCTTTGCAAACTATCACTTCAACCTCGCAGAGCAAAATTCCTTCATCGACGCACTGCGAAGCCAGTTTCCTGCTGCTAACAACCCAACCGAAAGCCCATCGACAGATAAAAAGAAGGCTTGGCTCATCAAAGGTGAGACCGACCAGACGCCGCCGGAGCCTGTAACGATACAAGTCGCTGCCGATAAAATGTCTCTGCAAATCGGGCAAAAAACATTCGAAATCGACAAACGGAGCAAAATGTATGACGTCGTCACCGATGGCTCGGTCGCGGGTTTATTGCCCGCGTTAGACGCGTGGCGCAGGATGCTCAATGATGGCCCCCAGAAATTCGGTGAGTCCTATTACCTGGGCACCATGCCTCTGGGAGGCGAGCGACCACTTCGCGATGTCATGGTCGGCATTGCTGGCGAATTAGAGGTGCGTTGGCTCAGCCACCCCAACACAGGCGCAGTCGAAGCCATCGAGGTATTTGCTGACCGCGATGAAGATCCTGCCGAGTTATGGCTACTTCGCGAGGGAGATTCCAAAGCGATGCCAAGTGTCCTCGACCTACGTTACGGCATTAACAGCACCCTGAAGATCAACGTCAAGTCATGGGAAGAGGTTCCTGCCAAGAAGCTTGAATGGGCGGCAGAGAAAAAGAGTGTGAACAACGCTGGCAAGTCAAAATTAGACAAGGCTGTCGGTGCATCACAGAACACAAATAACAAACACGAGGTGAAGGCATGAATCGTCTGGCTGCAATCACCGTGGCTGTCTTAATCGCAGCCAGCGTCACAGACTTACAAGCTGAGGCTCCTTTGGGGACGTGGGTACGGGATGCCCAGAAACGAGTCGTGAAAATCTACGGCGCGGGAGGCTTGAAAGGGCTCGAAGCCTACCAGAGCGGTTTCCTGGTATCGCCTGAGGGTCACATCGCCACAGCATGGAGCTATGTGCTCGATGTAGAACCAGTGGTCTTGCTTGATGATGGCCGTCGGTTCGAGTCGAAAATCGTGGGCTTTGAACCATCATTGGAATTAGCGGTCCTGAAGATCGAAGCAACCGACACACCCTTCTTTGAGCTTAAAGAAGAACCAACCGTGGACTGGGGTGATCCGATTATCGCGGTAAGCAACCTATTCAATATCGCAACAGGCAATGAACCGGCAAGCGTGATGCAAGGTACGGTTGCTTCAGTCACGGATCTGAACGCACGACGAGGAACCTTCAAGACCCCCTACCGTGGCAAGGTTTTGATTCTGGATTTGATTGCCAACAATCCAGGAGCAGCGGGTGGTGCGGTGATTGACAGCGACGGGCAGTTGGCGGGCATGCTGGGAAAAGAATTGCGAGACTCGACCACAGGTGTCTGGCTCAACTATGCCGTCCCCGCTAATGCTCTTCGCACGACAATTGGAGATATCATTGCAGGCAGAAAGACCACGGTGATTGATTCGGCGACAGCAATTTTGCCTCGCAAGGACTCACATAACCCGAACGCATTGGGTTTGGTGATGGTTCCCGACGTTTTGGAAACAACTCCTGCGTACATCGACACGGTTTCAACAGACAGTCCTGCCGCCCGCGCAACGCTACGCCCTGATGATTTGATCCTGCTCGTCAATGGGCAACGCGTCGACAGCCAGCGCACGCTCCGCTCGTTGCTTCGTACCATCGACCGCCGCGACAACGTCGAACTTACTGTTCAACGTGATACACAGATTCTTCCCGTAACACTGCAACCGTGATCCGCATGCTCCGCTCTTCCAAATTAAGCGGCACCTCGCTGCTATCCTTGATCATCATCGTTTGCGTCCAGTGCGCAGCACCAGCCCATGCAGATACTGAATATCGGCAAGCGATGGCCAAAGCCGTGCGTGCTGCGGCCAAAAGTGTCTTGCCCGCGGTAGTGGCCGTCGAAATTGTCGGCACTGCGCAAGGACCAGCAGGCGAAGTCGAACAGGACGCACCCACCTCAGGTGTCATGATTGACACCGACGGGTATTTGCTGGCGTCGAGTATCGTTGTACGTCGCCCGGCGGCGAGTATCCTGATCGTGCTTCCCGACGGATCTCGCCACGCAGCGAAAGTCGTTTCGCGTGATTACCACCGTGATTTGGTATTACTGAAAATTGAGACATCCAAAGAATTATCGGCCATTGAATTCCCTTCAAAACTGGATGTCCAGATCGGGAAAACGACGGTAGCTGTAGGACGCTTTGGTAACACCGCTTCTCCGATCATCAGCCGAGGTGTACTCAGTGGCGTTGAACGACTTGACGGAGTCGCATTACAAACTGACGCCCGCGTGTCGGCTGCGTTCTACGGCGGTCCGCTGATTGACCTGTATGGAAACGTGATGGGAATCTTGATCCCTGCCGTTGCCGGTGGTGCTGGTTCTGACCCCACCGGGTGGTACGACTCGGGCATCGCGTTTGCCATCCCAAGTGATGTAATCCTGACAAAACTGGAGCGACTGAAGTCTGGCACGAACATCAAGCGCGGCCTGATTGGGATCGCGTCAAAAACCAAGGACCCCTACGACGACGGAACCGAGATTGCCGCCGTGCGAAAAAGATCACCCGCCGAAGCATCGGGAATAAAAGCTGGCGATGAAGTGATCGAGATCGACGGAAAAACGGTCAGACGCCACCAGGAAATCAAACAGGCTTTGGGCAGGTACGATGCAGGTGAAACCATCCGCATCAAACTGCGTCGTGATGGCAAAGAAATTGACATCACCACTGAGTTGGCCGAAACGATACCCCCTCTGCAACCGCAGCGATTAGGTGTTCTTGTCAGTGAACTCGATAGTGCATCCGATAGTGAACAGGACGGTGAAGAGCAGGCAGACGATGATATCGCAACAGTCGTTGTCGATTCAGTGCTGTCCGGCACTCCTGCTGAGAGCAAAATCAAGGCGGGTGATCAACTGCGAAAGTTGGGGGATGCCAAGATCAGCAGCGTGACCACGCTTCGAAGCCTGCTGATGTCGGCCGAACCCGAAACGGAAGTTGAGTTATCGATCACACGTGCTGGCAATGATGAAACCGTCAGACTTACGCCAGCCATGGTGACCGGTTCTAGTCTGATGCAGCCTCCCAAAGCCTGGTCTGATGCAGAATCAGGCGATTGGGTGACCGAAGAACTCAAACTTCCTGATTCCGGAAACGCTGCAGCTTTCGTCGCCCCCAAAGCAACGGACGCCCAACAGAATCTCGGACTTCTGCTCCTGCTCATGAATCCCAGCGGAGGATCACCAACCGAGGTGTTGGAAAACTGGCGGGAAGCTGCCAATGCCGCGGGAGTCGTGATTTGCGCCGTGGCACCCGAGGATAGCCGCCGATGGCAACCGAAAGAGATAAACGCCATTGGCAATTTTGCCGCTGCGGTGATGAAAAAGGCTCCCATCAACCCAAACGCGGTTGCAGTAGCCGCACCAGGTGCGATCTCTGGGACAGACGCTGAAGCGGCCGATTCGATGGCCCTTGCTGTTGCTGTCTCGCAAAGCTCAACATTTTTCGGCGTCTCGGTATCTCCCAAAACACGCAGCCCAGCCATGAGGGTCAAAGAAAATGATCCTTCAGCGTCACTCCAAATACTGCTGCCCGTGGCTTCCGAAAAGGAGCTTCCCGAGTGGAGTCGCGGGATCAAGAAAGCAGGCTACCCTGTTGTGCTGGGTGGAGAAACTGACATGACAACGCTGCTGAACTGGGTTCGCCTACTGCAGTCAATCTAAGCACAATAAACCTAGTGATCGCAACACCACGTCAATGAGCGCGAACTGTACGGGATCCTGTACAGAACCCTGCACGGGACCCTGTGCAGGGCGTCTTCGGCCCGTGGCTGACATCGTGATGCAATAAAATGCTGCGGGTACCCGTGCGGCGAGTACATTCACGCTACTCTGGCGGAATCCAGTTCTCGTCGCTGGGTCGAGCCCATGGGCTGAGTGTGCTACCTTGTGTCTGTGTGACCCAGTGCCCGCAGACATTCACCCTGCGACAACGTGGGACCAACCTTGCGACAATAGGTATCAACCCAGCAAAAATGGGCAACCTTGCCTGGCAACTGGCAACGATGGCGGGCGGCGGCGACATACGGCGACATACGGCGACAGGCAAAAACGCAACAGCTTGCCCTGCTTTGGCTGTT
>CAXGRW010000289.1:0-6845 GCA_964012125.1 uncultured Rhodopirellula sp. | reverse complement strand
TGCCGAACTTGGCACCCGTTTGCATGGCACTGTTGATTCGGAATGTCTTGTTTTCACGGATCAGGTTGGCAACGCCTGGCGTCACGTTCAGCACCTCGTAAGAGGCACAGCGTCCACCGCCAACTCTGGGCAACAGCGTTTGGGCAACAACGCCAATCAATGTGCTGGCCAACTGCGTCCGAATCTGATCCTGCAGGTTCCCGGGGAACGCGTCGATGATTCGGTTGACAGTTCCCTGAGCGCTATTGGTGTGAAGCGTGCCGAATACGATGTGGCCCGTTTCGGCCGCGCTGATCGCAGCCTCGATTGTTTCCAGGTCTCGCAGCTCGCCCACGAGAATTACATCGGGGTCCTGACGCAATGCACGTCGGATCGCTTCCGAGAAACTGGGGACATCAACGCCCACCTCACGCTGGTTGATCGTGCTCTCAATGTGATCGTGGTAAAACTCGATCGGATCTTCAATCGTAATGATGTGGTGGTCAATCGTCTCGTTGAGAAGGTTAATGAGACTTGCCAGTGTCGTGCTCTTTCCGGAACCTGTTGGTCCGGTCACGAGGAACAGTCCACGTGGACGGTGGACCATCTTGACCACCGCTTCTGGCAGGCCTAACTGCTCCGGTGTCAGCTTGTCGTTGGGAATCTGACGCAACACCATCGAGATGAAACCACGCTGTTTGAATACCGAAACGCGGAATCGTGCTGCGTCGCCGAACGCAAAGCCAAAGTCCGTGCTGCCGCTCTCTTGCAGTTCCCGTTGGCAACGCTCAGGAGTGATGCTTTTCATCAACGCGACGGCATCTTCTGCCTCCAGCGTCTTGGTTTCCAGTTTTCGCATCCGCCCATGCAGACGAAATACCGGAGGTTGTCCCACCACAATGTGGATGTCACTCACGCCTTGTTTGATGGCTGCTTGAAGCAGTTTGTCGATCAGAACGGTAGCCAAGAGTCGCTCCCCAGAGCACCTCGCATAGACTCAACTGACACGCGGCATGCGTTCGGAGGGTCATCCGCCAGGAATGCAATGTCGTTTAAATGGAAAAGGATTTTGAAATTTGATCGCGATCGTTGCAGGCTCGCCGGGAAAAGGCTTTGGGCAAGCCATGCGGGTCAGGGCAGCGTCGATCTCGTATCTCGACTGCCCCGATGAACTCATTATTGTCTGTTTGTCCCAAAAAACAAAAAAAGTAGTCCACATTGTAATGCTTTTGGGCACGGCGAATGCCAGTCGTGAGGCCGGAGGTCGCCGCGTTCGTCGTGGCTGCGAAGCCATTGGGAGGCAAGAATTGGGTTGGCTTTCTTTCGTGGGCATCGGGGGCACTCGCCGATGCTTCCGGTTCTGTCGCCCCTGCGCAAGGACCCGCCTTTTCGCACTTTCGAGGTGAAGGGATGATGAGAGGCCTAGAGTGAATCGAGATCGTCCACGATGTGCTGGAACGCAAGTTTCTCCTGCTCGGTTTTCTTCGCCACACGATAGACTTCCTCAAAGGTCGTGATGCCGCGAATAACCTTGAGCATGCCATCGGTGTAAAGTGTTGACATGCCATTACTTATGGCCTCTTCCCTGATCCTCTGTGTTGTCGTGCCTTTGAACATGAGTTCACGTAGTTTGTTGTTCACTAGCATCAGTTCGTAAATGCCGATGCGACCCCGGTAGCCCGTCCTGCCGCAGTACGCACATCCCTTGCCGCGAGAGAACTCTGCCTGCTTCACCATCTCGGGTGGCAGTCCGGATTCTTCCACTGCGCTTTCGGGGGGGGTGTAGCGAACCTTGCAGCGCGGGCAGATGGTCCTGACCAAGCGTTGGGCGAGCACTGCAATCACGCTGCTTGCCACCATATAGGATGGTACACCGATGTCCACCATTCGTGATATGGCACTGGGCGCATCGTTCGTGTGTAGTGTACTGAATACCAAGTGTCCAGTGAGTGAGGCTTGGATTCCCATCGAAGCGGTCTCGTGATCTCGCATTTCTCCCACGAGGATGATGTTGGGTGCCTGTCGCAGCATCGCGCGAATGATCAATGCGAAGTCGAGCCCAATGTTGTGTCGAACCTCGACCTGATTGATGCCCGGCAGGTAGTACTCGACCGGATCCTCAGCAGTGATCACTTTTCGGTCAGGTCGGTTCAATGCGTTGAGGGCGGCGTACAAGGTGGTTGTCTTGCCCGAGCCTGTCGGGCCGGTGACCAGAATGATGCCGTTGGGGCGGCGGATCAGAGAGTTAAAGTTTCGGAAGTCTCTCTCCGAGAGCCCGAGCTGGCGAACGCCCACTTTGATGTTGTCTTTGTCCAGCAGACGCATCACGCAGGACTGCCCGTGGTTGGTCGGGATAATACTAACGCGGAGGTCGAGTTGCTTGTCGCCCACGGTAATTTTGATTCGTCCGTCGGTGGGACGCCGCTTTTCCGAGATGTCGATTTTGGACAGGATCTTGATCCTGGCAATGATCGCGGAGAGCATTCTTCGGGGGGCATTTTCGCGTTCGACGCAAACACCGTCGATTCGGTATCGAATCCGCACGCGATCCTCGAAGGGCTCGACGTGAATATCGCTAGCTCGCAACTGGACCGCTTCCTGAATCATCAGGTTTACTAGGCGGATCACCGGTGCGGAGCTGTCATCGACATCCTCTTCAGCCTGTTCACTGTCAGCGTCGGTTTCAGTGAAGTCGATCGCCGTATCGGTGAACTCTTGCAGCATCGAGTCAGCTGATTCACCCTCGACTTGTCCGTAATACCGGTTGATGGCACCAATGATTGCCCCTTTCGAGGCGAGCGCCGTTTCGATCTTACGATTCAGGATGAAACGCAGCTTTTCAATAGTTTCGAGGTCAAACGGGTCCGCGATCAGAATCCGCAGTGCTCCGTCTTCCTCGCTGAAAGGCAGAACCGTGTTCTCGCGAGCGACGGATTCGGGCACCAATTCAACCACTTCATCGCTGATTTGGGCGGACCGGAGGTCGACGTAGGGAATTTTGTGATGCTTGGCTAAGGCCTCGGCCACCTCTTCCGGGGTGGCATATTCCATCTGCACCAGCACATCACCAACATCCGCGTTGGTCGTCTTGGCAACCTCTTCTGCTTCTGTCAGCTGGTCGAGGCTGATCACGCCATTCTTAAGCAGTAAGTCGGTAAAGTCCTGAACCACTCGGCTCATAACGGCGTTCCTGGAAGCATGCGGATGAGAGAATAGTGCGAGGTTCGAACCACGTTGGTGCCTCACCTATTTCGCCCTAGGATACCAAACGGGCCGGTTATTCGCATTACAAATTAGGCTTTCTGTGCCTTCAACGCATGCGAAAAGGTGAGAGGATGTACGGGGAGTGTCGGTAATACCTACCGTCCGCCTTGGGTCTGATCGGGAGATTTTGCTCTGCTCGCCATCCTCATTGTGAATTTGGGCCGAGCAGATTGTTTACTTCTGCTCATGGCCAGTAGCCCGCTTTCGGGAGTGTCGGAGCCTTGCATGGGCGATATTCCCAGTGACTTCATGCTCACTCAGGAGGTGCTCATGGCCTGTTGCGTGCCGCGTGGTGATTGCAGTCAGCAGGATTTCGAGTGTAGGAATCAAAGCTCGGCCGGATCTTGGCGAACGGACCAAATCTTCGGAAGATTTGAAAGATCTTGTTGCCTCAGCGGCTCGCTATCCGGGCTAGGGCTGCATCGGGATAGGACTACAGGCCTGCGCGGACGACGCCGACAGCGATCCCCATCACCTTGGCTTCACGCACATAGATCGGAGCCATTGAATCGTTTGCAGGCTGCAAACGAATCCTGTCCCCTTCCGGGTGCCAGAACTTGAGCGTTGCCTCGCCCTCAGGCGTCTGGGCGACGACCATATCACCAGCGGCAGCCGTTTCTTGCTTCTGAATCACCACATAGTCGCCATCAGTGATGTGGGCATTGATCATCGAGTCGCCTGAGACTCGGAGGATGAATCGGTCATCCTTGAACAGCATTTCGCTGAAGTCGATACGATCGTTTTGTTCAAACGCGAGTGTCGTGGGGCCAGCGGCCACCATGCCGGCCATCGGCAAAGCATGCCCACTGCGATCCGCTGCCTGCGTCAGTTCAATGGCTCGGGACTTGTTCGGGCTTCGTGTGATGAGGCCCTTTCTTTCGAGCGCTCGCAGGTGGCACATCACCCCGTTTGGGCTTTTGATCCCGAAGTGTTCACCGATTTCCCGAACGGTGGGGCCGTAGCCGCGTTGCACGATGAGGTCACGAATCATGTTGTAGACATTTTGCTGTCTGTCAGTGAGCTGCTTGGCCATCGTGAGCCATCCTTCTCGTGTAGGGGGGGGCTGCTGCCTTCTCTAGGTGGGATAAATAAGTATACCGCATACTAAACGTGTGTCCATAACAATTGTGGGGGGATCTACAGGAGCCCGTTGAAATGGTAGAGCGCCCAGAGCCCCGCGGGAAAACACCACCAAGCGAACCAGTGAAGTCGATCTTTTCTGCTCCAGCCGATTAGCCATGTCAGGGCGACAAGGCCGACCAGAAAAGACACCAATGCGCCAATTGCCAGCTCTGTAATCGAAAATTCGAGGGTCTCACCGGCGCTGACCTGTTGCCAAATGTCTTTGATGGCCAGCAAGCTTGCCCCGAGGATGGCGGGAATGGCAAGTAAGAATGAAAAGGTGACGGAGTCCTCATTTTTCAGTCCAAGTAGTCTTCCACCCAGAATGGTCGATCCACTGCGGCTGATACCGGGCAGAATCGCGAATGCTTGAAAGCAGCCAATGATCACCGCAGCTCGCCAGTTCAATTCGGTGTAGCAACCGTCCCGTGGGGAAAGTCGACCAAGTACCACCAGCATGCAACCCGTTATCAGCAGCATCGCGGCTGCTAAAGTCGGGTTCGTCAGCAACGTCGAGAATTGGCTCTTGATTGTCAGGCCTACGATTGCGGCGGGCACCGTGCCAATCACCAGCAATGGCAACACTCTGCGATCACTTGTCAGTAGGTTAAGGATTCGTTTCCAGAACACGACCAGGATCGACCCCAAGGTACCCGCATGCAGAATGATCTCGAGCGTCGGGGATTCACTCATTTCACCTACGGATGAGCTGAGCTCTTCCAGTAGCGCCCCCAGGATGATGAGGTGCCCCGACGAGCTGATGGGAAGGAATTCAGCAATTCCTTGAACAGCGGCAAGAATTAGAATTTTGTACACGAACGCGGTTGATCCAATTTCAGGCTTCGACCAAGGTAGATGCCAAGTGAGTCGGGGTGATTTGTGTTTTCAAAGCCAAAGAACACTACAGACTAATTAAAATTGGGCTGGGTGATGACTCTCGCCTCGGAAATAGCGTCGACTTCCACGCCCTTTGATCAGAAAATATGCGCCTGATCATCAAGCAAATTGATCATCAAGCAAATTGCTCAGCAACCAAATCAATGCTGAGGAGTGTCGAGTGGTGATGCTGAACTGGAATCGCACCACGGGCATCAACCCTCCACCGGCTGGACCCATATTACACGCCCGTTTTGACTTTGTCTTATGTTTCCAAGCATCGTACCAATTCTAACGCCAAGCCAGTGTTTGGGTTCTGCCGCCAAGCCAGTCTGCTGGGACCGCATCTTGACTCGCGAGATTGTGACTCGCGAGGTGATTGCCAAGCATGAAAGTATCATCAAAGTATTCCGAAGCATGAAAAAGCTACCCAAGTGCATGTGGTTTGCGTTTAAGGAAGAACAAAATGAACTGCAGTGATGCTGACTCCGAATCGAAAATCGGAAAGAAAGCCTCGTCTGTGAGCCCTGCCGCCAACCGTGACCTTTCCAGCGGTCAGGGGATCAGCGGCGATGTGATTAACTGCCTGCGAGGTTGTTGTATGGGCGCGGCAGATGCCGTGCCTGGGGTCAGTGGCGGAACCATTGCCTTGATCATGGGGCACTATCAGCGTTTGATCGCCGCGATCAGTCACTTTGATGTGTCACTGTTGGGCATGCTTCGCAAGCGTCAGGTTGCACTCGCTTACAAGCATGTTGATGGTCGTTTTCTCACAATGCTCGCCGTCGGTATTGTGATTGGTGTGGTCACGTTTCTGCGTCTCATGGGCTGGTTGCTTGACAACCATTTGCCTGAGACTTTGTCGGTATTTTTGGGGTTGTTGCTGGCGAGCGTGTGGATTGTGCAAGCTCACGTGGATCGCTGGACTGTGGCTCGGATTTTTTGGTTCCTTGGTGGAGCTGTAGCCGCTGTGCTGATCTCCCGTTTACCTGCGGGTGAGGGAAATGGCGGCTTGCTTTTTCTTTTTGGTACTGCAGCAATTGCAATCTGCGCGATGATTCTGCCCGGCATCAGTGGCGCGCTGGTCCTTGTCATGTTTGGCTCCTATCACATGGTCACAGGCCTGATCAAAGATTTCCTGAAGCTGAAGATTACGATGGACGGTTTCTTGCAACTGGTCGCGTTCGGAAGTGGTTGTGTTTTTGGGCTGCTCGCCTTCTCGCGAATATTGAATTGGTTGCTGCGGCATTTCCGAAGTACAACGATGGCGGTCTTGATGGGGCTGATGGTCGGCAGCATCGTGAAGCTCTGGCCGCTCCAACGCCCCACAGATGAAACCGCAAGCCTTGATCTCAAGAATCGAGTGATGGAGTACGTGTGGCCCAGTCAATGGAGCGACAGCCAATTAAACGGCAGTCTTTGGCTTTTGTTGCTGTTGACGGCGGGGTCGTTTGCCATCGTGCTGGCCATTGAATGGTACGGCAAGAGACGAGCTGAGCAACTGACCGCACGATAGGATTGGGCTGCAGGAGGATTGGGCTGCAGGAGAATTGGGCTGCAGGAGAATTGGGCTGCAGGAGAATTGGGCTGCAGGAGAATTGGGC
>CAXGRW010000288.1:0-6855 GCA_964012125.1 uncultured Rhodopirellula sp. | reverse complement strand
CATCGGTCACTTGCAGATAAAACTTCTTCATCGTCTCGATGCTGTGACCCGTCCACTCGCTGACGACGTGCATCGGATGATGCAGCACCAATCAACATCGGAAAAAAACCATTCAAGTCAGTCAGTGGTCTTTTTGCAATGCAATCACACGCCACATTCCCGATAACATTATTACTGTTTGGGTCTTGCAGGAGGACATGCTGTCGCCGCGTCATGGACTGGTTAATGATGTCGTGTTCAGAGAAGTAGAGAGACGGACAAGAAACCGAGCCGCATCCGCACCATTGATAACGCGATGGTCGAATGATATCGAAAGAGGCAAGATCAATCGTTCCGTACAAACACCATCCACAAAAACGGGTTGGCTACGGGCACGGGCCAGTCCGAGAATTGCAACTTCAGGCTGATTAACAATCGGAGTCAGCGCCGTTCCACCAATTCCGCCGAGGTTGGTGACCGTAAATGAAGCTCCTCGCATTTCTTGCAAATTCAGCTTCCCCTGCCGAGCCTTGCTCGTTAACCGAACCAAGTCGCTGGCTATTTTAGGAATCGATTTTTTGTCAACATCGTGAATCACCGGTACGACCAAACCGAATTCGGTATCAATAGCAACACCGATGTGATAATACCGCTTCAGTACAAGCTCGTCCCTTTCAGCATCGAGGCTACTATTGAAATGAGGCATTTCGATGAGGAGCTGCACGCAGGCCTTTAACACAATCGAAGTAAGCGTCACCTTCGGACCATCTTGCGACTTGTTCTGGAGATATCTCTGACGCGTTTGCTCCAGTTCCGTGATGTCTGCAATATCGTGATGTGTGACATGGGGAATGTGCTGCCAAGACTTATGCAGCTGACCGGCCGCAGTGATTCTGCGCTGACTCAACTTTTCTCGATCGACAGGTCCAAAGCAGCTGAAATCGGGTAGTTGTATACTTGTACGAGCCGATTCGGCAGTCCGTTTGGCGGTCATCACCTCTCGCATGTATGACTCGACATCCTCTTGCGAAATGGATCCATCGGTGTTCGTTCCGCGAACATCTCGCAAGTCAACTCCGACCCTTGCTGCAAAGTCGAATACGGAGGCCCCAGTTTCAGTTTCGATAGTTTGATGGGCCGCGGCATTTGTCGGTGAATGTGACGTTGCACTGGGGCTGGAGGCAATTTCGTTTTGTTGCCTATCGTGCTTCGATGATTCCGAAATTGTCAGCAAGATCGAACCAGCTCGAATCGTTGCGCCACTCGTGATGTGTACACTTTCAATTCGACCGGCATAAGGACAAGGAATGTTGATGTGAGCTTTTTCGGTTTCAACTTCCAACACGGTCTGATCAATTACTATTTGATCGCCACACTTAACCAGCACTTCTGTGACAGTAACATCATGAATATTTTCTCCCAACACAGGGAAGCGGAACTCGATCGTCATGATGGAGACTTGTTGGCGAATAGAGAAAATAGCATTGAAGGCGTCGGATCAAAAGATGGTTACGATAGAATTCACATGGTGCTAAAGCAATTCTAACTGGTCAAATGCTATTGAGACTCGAATTTGTTTTACCTAAGATCTGATCCACCCAGCGAAGTGCGAGTATAGGGTCTATTGATTAGACCGTCGAATCAGCTGGCCCGCGTTTGCAGCCGATGCCTATTATGAATCCAGCTGACCTTCGACAACGCATTGTACGGAACATGGTCGAGAGTCGTTGTCTGGATGAACAGTTGATCCTGTTACAACGTCACGGACTGAGTCCGTTTTGGACAGGAGGTCCAGGGGAAGAAGCGTTCAACTCATCGCTTGGTGCGTTGCTTCGAGTCGGTCGCGGTCCTGAATTTGATTTCCTGCTCCCCCATTACCGAAGCAGCGCAATTGCTCTGATGGCAGGGGAGAAAAGCATCGACTTTATTCGGCAGATGCTTGGCCGGCAAAGTGATCCCTACAGCTACGGACGCAACTTTGCGAATCATTTTTGTAGCGTTGAAAGAAATCTAGGCCCCGTCAGTTCACCAGTCAATTCCCAGTTCGTGTTTGGCCTTGGCACGGCCCGGGCGCAGCTGAATTCAAGCGGCATTACCGTAGTGGTCGCGGGTGACGCGAGCACTCACCAGGGAGACTTTGCTTCACTTTTACTATGGTCTACTCGACCCAACAATCCACTGCCCATTCTGATTGTGATTACCAATAATCGAGTTGGGATTTCGACTCCTTACGAAACGCAACACGCACGTCCACATATCGTCGACCGGGCACAGGCGTTTGGGATCGAGACAGCGATGGTTGACGGGCTGAGTGTTGACGCCTGCGACACCGCCCTGAAGCATGCGTTCAACTACGTTCGCACCGAACGCCGACCCTATTTTCTGGAAGCCAGCGTCACGCGATTATACGGTCATTCAAGTGCCTCTGGGGCCCAACGTGACCCTAATACCGAAGACCCCTTGGATCGTGAATCCTATCCTTCGCATTGGAGAATGGAGATTCAAGAACGTCTTCGGCAGGAGGTTGAACAAGTCAAGCAGGAACCTCCGGTAGATGGCATGTCCGCTGAATCTTACGTTTGGGGGAGTTCGCATCAATGGCCACGATCGCTCAAGCAATCCGACTAGCACTGCGCTACGCCGAATGTGAACTTGGAGTCCAAAACATCTTTGGACAGGATGTCGGACCTCCGCTTGGTGGTGCGTTCACAATGACTCAGGGATTAGATTCAGCTTGGAATTCACCCTTGGACGAACGCGGCATCATCGGCACAGCGGCAGGACTGGCAATGATGGGACAGACCAGTGTCTGCGAAATTCAGTTCGGTGATTACATTTTTAATTCGATTGATCTACTAAGGCTGATCGGCACAACGTGTTGGTCAACGCGAGGTCAGTTTCCAATGCCTCTGGTATTGATGACACCTGTTGGCGCTGGAAACCGCGGCGGGATCTATCATTCGCATTCCATCGAGTCAATATTGAGCCATCTTCCGGGCTGGAAGATCGTCATACCTTCCTCGTCGCGAGATGCTTATGGCTTGATGATCAGTTCCATTCTCGACGGAAACCCAGTAGCCTATTTGATCCCCAAGGCGTTATCTTTCTGCCCCAGCGAGTTGCTCGACGGTGAACCAGACGACTTGAAGAAACGCATCAATGCCCCCGTTGATGGACGCTCGAACTGGACGCCGGATTGGCCCGCATGTGATCCGTTTGCCATTCCTCTTGGCAAGCTCCGGATACGGACTGCGGGAGACACCCTAACCTTGGCAAGCTATGGGCGCATGATTCAAGTTATCGAAACGGCGCTCCAGAAAATACCCGCAAATCGAGTGGTTGGTCGCGTCGAATTACTCGATCTTCGTACGCTGGTGCCTTTTGATCTTGAAGGCATCGTTTCCTCTGTTCGAAAGACAGGGCGTCTGTTGATTATCAACGAAGACAGTGAGCAAACTAACTTTGGTGAACACTTACTGCGTAAGGTAAGGGAAACAGCCCCACCTCATGTTGCCGCTCTACTCGCCGCCAGGCATCTGCCGGGAATTGGACTATCTCGGCAACTGGAAGACTACACTGTGCCCACCGTCGAGCAGGTGCAGCGGCAGATCGAAAAAATGCTTCCCTCTTGAGTCTGTCAGTGGTCAGGTATGCGCCGGCTGTGAGCACTCACATCCTAAGCGTCTGGCAAACTGCACAATGCTTCTCGCTTTCAGGTCACCAGATTTCAATCACTTTTATCACCACCACAGCAGCACAGCGTTAAACTTAGGTGCCTTCCGATAGGTGAACCGGTGCAGTGTTTGGTTAATATCCTCTGATTTGAATCACTCTCTATTACACGGCTGCTTCGCTTAAGAAATCACTCAAGATATGCTGAGCCATTACCTGAGCATTGACGCGCAGACGATAAACACAAACACAACGAATCCAACGATCAGGAAAATAACGGCACCAACAATGATGAGCAATGCGTACACGATTGTTTTGACCACTTGCCCCGAGGAACTCGGCTGTGGTGCACTCGGTGCGTGGCTAGTCGCCTGATAAGGGTTCACGACTGATGAGGTCGCGTCACCACGATATTCAACGGGCGGAGAGCGAACTTGGGTTGCCGCGCATACAATCGTCATGGTGACGGCAATCGCCGCCAGCAGCAGTCCAATGCCCAAGGGAAGGCCTGCAGAATTTGCTACTGCCAAGACAAAAGGAACCACGACCAAAATACCGAGAGTTGTCAGGAGCACGACAGACACGCTGGAATCTCGCCTAGCCTCCTCTTGGGAATTTTGAATCGCCGGTTGCTCTGCCAGAGGCCTTGACCCCAATCTGCTTCGACAACCGGGGCAAACTGGTATATATTCCTCAAAGATCTCGCCACAGACCACGCATTGTACAAGTTTCATTGTGCTCATGAATTTTCCCCTTGTTGGTGGGCCATATCTTCACCAGGGTCGCAAGATATTTTGATACTGTCTCCAGCTACCTGGACATCGTCATTCAAAGCAAGTAATCGCTCTGAGTAATTTTCAGCAAAGCGTCGAGCTTGTCGGACGCATTGTCCTGCCAGCAAACCGGCAGTTGCCAGTCCCAGAAAAAAGATGACATGATGCACAATGGGAACCTGCGTTTCCACGTTGACCCATTTTGAATGTCCACAGATGGTGCCATAGGAAAGTGCTGCCGCCAACGACGCAACCCAGACCAGTCGCAGATTTAGTCGCAGGGGGGCGGTAAACAGAATCAACAGAAGCAAGATCAAAAATTGGCTTTTCGGACCACCAGAAAAAGCAATCAGTGAAGTCGTCATGAAAACATCCCAGCCCAAACTGGCATACTTCAAAAAAGGGCGGTTTCCCTGTTTGGCCAAGATGAGGTGGGTCACAAAAGCTGCCGTCGCCCACGAAACGGCGATGCTGGACACGATCAAGTGAAATCGAGGCGTGAGGTCAAGATCCCGCAAGTAAAAGTTGAACAGGTGGTTTCCGTAAAAAACGGTGATCGCTACAAGACGAATGAGATTGACACGCATTTCACCTGCCCACTCTTCAGCGCGAACGGCTGCTATCCAGGCAAAGTCTTGCTGGATTCCACGGGACGCAGTGTTTGATTGCTGGGACGTCATCTGAATCTCTCTGAGTTGGGCTTGATTTCAGGTTGCTGCCACTTATCTGTGTGGTGCACGGAGGCCGGTGACACAGGTCGCCCTGTTGGTAAAGCAGTTTGACCTGGCTTGTGAATATTCGTGTTATCCACGGCCAACCAGGTCTCTGAGGGAATAATGATCCCAGGGGCAAGCAGGCTACCGCCCAAGGACTTTGCCCGTTCCTGTAATAGAGCGCCCAGGAATCGACCCTGATACTCTCGAATGCCGGACAACGTTTTTGCCTTAATTGCCTTTGCATCAGGCCGATAGTCCATCATGATGGTCGCGAAGGCAGCACTACGAGAGTGAAAACACGAGAATTGGTAGGGGCCATGGATCAGGAATACCTGATCCTCAACATGACTTCGAATCAAGACTAGGTCATGCATCAACCAGCTTCCCGATCCAACAACAGAGCATTCCACCTTGGCGCCGTCGAACAGCTCAGCTCGTTCCCCAATGTGGCTGTGACGCACGACACAATGTGCACCCACTCGAACGCCAGCCCCAATGAACGAACCCTCAATCACCGCAGTGGGGTGAACATCGGCGGTTCGATGAATCTGTGACCAAGCGAGACTGGCGCGACTTGCCCAATTTCCACTTCGTCGCTCAAACACTGCCTTGACCCAAGCGCCCGGGCTCTTGCGCACCGCGCGTGCTATCGCTGAAAACAGCGAAATCTGGTTTGCGAAGAGAATGTCAAACTCCCCTCGATACTCCATCAGCAAAGCCAGCGGTGTTTTTACCAATTCAGGTTGTGTGAGCGAACTCGGATAACGCATGTTCTTGGAACAATAATCGAACTCTACATCGATCGTATCCTGGGACGACGAATTCGTGATGGAATCACGGTGTGCCGTGACCGGCAGCAACACAGTATGATTCGAACAATCGGAGCCAAGCGAATAATAGTCCCGGTAGGCATCCGAATCGACATTAAGTCGGAAGCGAATCTCCGTCGCAGTGCCCGTGTAGCCCTTGAGTGCTTTGACGAGTATGCGAAGCCCCGATGAGTCGAACAACAAACTTTCTCCTAGGTTGATTGTCCAGTCAATCCTCGATTGTTCGGGCAGTGACAATTCACGGATCGCCGAGGTAAGGAACTCATTGCAAGAAGATGCAAGAAGCTGGCGGGCACCGATAGCTGCGGATGGCCCAGGGTAGTTGATGCGTATCATTCACTGGCCTCCCCAACGGTGATTCGGAGATTGCCAAGGCTGCGTTGCTTCGTTGTACGCACAACAATTTGGTAGATGCCCACCACGAACAGGCTCAGAGCAATCCACTGATAGAATCCGATGCCGAGCCACTCCGATGAGACATTCTCTCGTAGAAACTCAAGCCCAAAGCGAAGAAATCCGTAGCATGCGAAGAGAATGAATAAGCGACGGTTTTGAAAATAGTTCATTTGGTGACAGACGTGCAGGCCAGCGAAAAGGAGGAACACCAGCGATGCTTCAATTGCCTGTACCGGAAGTCGGGAAACCCCATCGCCGAAGCTAACGCCGAGACTACTTTGCGTTGGGACACCAAAACAACAATGTTGCGCAACACAACCCAAACGCCCGATTGCCATCATCAAGCAACCTCCACGTGCAAAGGCATCGCTTGTGTCGTAGGAAATATTGAGAATTCGTTTGACCAACGCGACGGCGAAGAACGCACAAAGAATACCGCCAAGAACCGTCTTCGGTGACAACAGATAGTCGGACACCGACGCGCCCACA
>CAXGRW010000287.1:0-6873 GCA_964012125.1 uncultured Rhodopirellula sp. | reverse complement strand
CAAGTTGAAAGTCATGTTGGAGATTCTGATGGTGACTTGAGCAGCATTCAGGGTGGCGTGATAACGATTGGAAATTTCGATGGAGTGCATCGTGGTCATGCGGCGCTGTTGGGTCGAGTGCGGAAGCTTGCGGATCAGTTAGGTGGTCCAGCCGTAGCTATGGTGCTGGATCCCCATCCCGCAACCATTCTGCGTCCCGAACTTGCACCTAAGCGACTGACTGAAATTGAGACGCGAGCTGAATTAATGGATCAGCTTGGGATTGACGCGTTGGTCGTGTGTAAAACAAGTCGTCAATTTTTAAACCTTACTGCGAAGCAGTTTTTTTCCTCACTTGTGCAACAGCGGCTTCAAGCCCAAGCGATGATCGAAGGACCGAACTTCTTCTTCGGCCGAGACCGTGGGGGTAATGTCGAGGTACTGACTGAGTTGTGTGGGCAGGCGAGTATTCAACTGCAAATTGTTGAGCCGATGCATGTCGGCGCTCAAATGATCAGCAGCACCCGGATTCGAAGGTTGCTTGCAGAGGGTGCCGTCGGTGAGGCAGCCGAATTGTTGGGGCATGCTCACAGGGTGAGTGGTACCGTGACGAGTGGTGAACAGCGGGGCCGGGAAATTGGTTTTCCCACTGCGAATCTTTCGGATATCGAGTTAGTGCTGCCAAGGCACGGAGTCTACGCTGGATATCTCGGTACCAGTGAGGGAAGGCATGCGGCTGCCATCCATGTTGGCCCCAATCCAACTTTTGAATCCAATGGCGATTCGAAAGTTGAAGTGCACGCTCTGGATTATGATGGCGATCTATACGATCAGAGTGTGCAGGTCGACTTTTTGAATCATGTTCGGGATGTTGTTAAATTTGAGTCACCCGAAGCACTGGTAGTGCAGGTAAATCAAGACATCGCAGAGATTCGCAGATTATTATCCTAGGTATTCTGCGATTCATCAGTTTTAAGGAACAAAATGGGCGTTAACTGGAAAGCATTCAAAGATCAGATCAGCTACTACAACAGCTTTGTTCTGGTGAGTCATATTCGACCCGATTGTGATGCTTTGGGCAGCGAATTAGGGATGGCGGAGGTGTTGCGTACTGTTGGGAAAACGGTACGTATCATTAACGCACACAGGACACCTGAGGCACTTCAGTTTCTCGATCCTGCTGGCAATATCGAGGTGTTGGGTGACAATGTTGAGCCCGAAGAAATCGCTGCTGACTGCATCATGATATTGGACACCAGTGCGTGGGCTCAGTTGGGTGATATGGGCGATGTCATACGCGCGTCCCGCGCGGACAAGATTGTGATTGATCATCACGTTGGCGAGGATGATCTGAAGGCCACGATGTATAAGGACTACCAAGCAGAGGCCACTGGGCACTTGGTGGTGCAAGCAGCCGATGCGCTTGGAGTTCCCTTAACGCGTTCCATGTCCGTGCCATTATTCACCGCTATCGCAACTGACACCGGTTGGTTTCGTTTTGGCAGCGTAACGGCCGAGACATATCGCACCATTGCACGGCTGATTGATGCTGGCGTGGTGCCCTGTGAGGTGTACGGTGACCTGTATGAGCGTGATTCGCTTGGGCGTGTACGCCTGCGAGGTCTAGTGCTGTCTCGGACTAAGGCTGAAATCGACGGCACTCTAATGCACACCTATGTCGAGAAAGAAGATTTTGAAGCGATGGGCGCCGCACCGAACGATACGGAGGACGCCATCAATTTGACGCTCAAGGTCAAAGGGGCTCAGGCCGCCGTGATTTTTGTGGGGCAGGTGCGAGGAGGCTTCAAACTTAGCTTTCGCAGTCAAGGAGAAATGAACTGTAATGAAGTCGCACAGCAATTTGGTGGCGGAGGACACAAAGCCGCTGCAGGCGCTTTTGTTGAGGGCACGCTTGACGAAGTTCAAGGTCGCGTGCTGCCGGTTGTCCGGGAGGCAATGCGGGTCGCTCTTGGGCAATGCTGAAAAGTAATCAGTGACACGCCAACCACCGATCTCGCCTTTCCAATATGGCGAAACAGGTATGCCGGTGCAGAGGCAAGCGTACCGGTCCCGTATTTGTCGAGAATCACTGATTCAGCAAGAAGCCTGTCAAAGCCCAGCCATCTTCAGTGGTCTCTGAAAAGCCGCCGCCGCTGGGAAGATACTTCTCGATGACGCTCAAGGGGGGCAGGTCGGCAGCATTGATGGCTTCGTCAGCATCAGCATCTTGGTCTTCAAGAAACCGTCGATAAAACGAGGATAGAACAGAATCGCTGTCCTTGAGCTTGCCCTCACGGAGAAGGTTGTACTTTGCTCGCAGTGATAGCTTTGTGCGGACAACTCGATCGAGTGCGGGTGAGTTGCAGCCAAGTTCTTTCAGTGAAGTCACAATCGCCTTGATTTCCGGGTCGTCACCAAGACCAACCTTCTCTCCCGAGCGAATTCGATTCGCAGTTGATACCAACAGATCAGGGTCGTTGGAGAACATCAGGTACGGGGCTTCGGAATTCGCTCCCTTGTCGATCATCGCGATCGCCCAATGATCAAGCAAGGGCGGGCTTTCTTCGATTTCTTCGTCCCCGAGACCAATGTCCAAGTCTCCGAACAAATCTTCATCAAGATCGTCGTCATCGCCACCCCGTTGGACACGCCAGATATCAACACCTGGAACAGCGTCCATGATGCTCGCATCAGGTTCAACCTCCATCGCCTTGCGAATGGCATTGCCGATTGCTTCTGCGTCCGAGATCCGGATCGCGATCAACATTCGTTCTGAATTTAGCTCTGAAGGAAGAGTGTTATCGGTGACCAATATCAACTGGTTATCAAGGTTTGGCAGAACGTTCTTGGCGATATCGATCTGCGGGCCATCTTCATCGTCTCGAATGCCCTCGATAATGTCTTTGAAAATTTCGTCACCGAAGGCTTCATTCAAAAGCGTTTCGGAGGCCCAAAACATCTCCTCGAATCGCAGGTTGATTCGGCTGAAACTGGCAGCATCGGAGTGCACCCAAGCCGGAATGGGGGCAAGTGGAGTATTTTCAAACTGTAGCATTTTCGCCGCCAGTTCATACTTGCTGGGTTTGTCAGTCACTGCGGGTGCCAGAATCGATCCTCGATGAAGCAATTGGTATTTATCACCTGCGAGGGCAATGATGCCACCAGCTGCTTTAATGGCGTCGAAGCCCTGGTTTTCGAGGAGTTTGACGATGTCGACTTGATTGCCGCGGTCTACTTCTAGTGACTCCCTCAGTATTCTTGCCATTTGAAACGGTCTCGCGAACCATTCCATTGCAATGGTACCACCACCGCTCTTCACTGGTTCCAAGATTGCCTGACTCGACTTCTTGAGGACATTTTGAAACTCTTCAAGTTTGACGAGTGTTTCATCGTCGGCGTCACCAGCAATGGTATCAAGCAGGTCGGTCACGACGAGGTCGCGGTCAGCAGCAAGAAGACGTGTTTCATCAAGTGAAATCACGATCTGCTCGACCTTGAGTTGGCCAGGTTTGGGTTTGGTGTTGTAGATCCGAACCATCTGACCCTGATGTTCAATCTCTTTGCGAACCCATCCAGCAACTTTCAGGTCTTCGTCAAGCTTGTCGATTGTCGTTTTTGCCTGTTTCGCTTTGCCTCGAACATCAGCGATCACGCAGAGTGCAAAGGGCCGACGCTTATCATTAGGAAAAGGCAGCCAGCTAATCACAAGCTCGCCAGAAGCCATGTCGTAGAGGTCTTCGGGACGAACGCCGACCTTGTTGTCAAAGGCTTCAAGGTAATTCTTGGCTCGTTCGCGTTGCGCTTCGATGAAGGGTTGCATCGCCTCATCGTCAACCAATTTTCCAATGGAAGTTTTTTCCCATGCCTCGCAAAACCGTGGCAGGTTGGGGATCCGCACCATGCCTGCAACAGAATCTGGCAGCAACTCAATTGCTGACTTATAGGTGGCAGTTGGTGGTTCTTCTTGCCCGTACACCGGAATGCCACTAGCGCAAACACCAATAAGGAACACCAGTTTGAAAATGAACCGTCTTTGAATAGTTTTGCTGGCGGCTTTGATCCGAGGCAGTGAACTAACGAGGTTGTACATTCAAAATCCGACAAAATAAGAAAAGACCCGCGGTTCAAAATCAGCGACCGGGCCTCGCTTCAGATTACTTAACGTTCGTTTTAGCCCGAAATACCGCCAATTGGCAATCCATCGAGGTAAGCACGACCCCAAAACTGAGGGGCTCTCGAAAGCCACTTGAGTAGCTTTGAAGTGATTGAAAGAGCCCTTCGGAGCGAGAGATTACCGCGTGGGAATCCGCAATGCCTTGGTGAAGAGTGCCATCCTCTACTTTTACTTTCGGCAGTTTATGGGTGTTTGATGCCGCTTCCATGGTGAAAAATGGAAGATTCTGGCGTCAAAGTGGGCCGTTTTTCCATTTTCAGGGCTTTCCACGGGGTGTGGGAACGCCGCCTACTCACTTCTGCGGTCGGAAATTACATTCTGGTTTGCCGATCGTCTCTGTTCCCATTATCGATTTTCAGGAGTTTGTCGTGTCACGCGATCTTCCAAATATTCTCGCGTCACGGTACGCCAGTGCAGCTATGGTCGACATTTGGACACCATCTGGCAAGGTTGTGTTAGAGCGTGAGTTCTGGCTGGCTGTTCTGGAGTCCCAGAACGATTTGGGGGTTACCGTCGATCAGAAAGTTCTTGATGATTATCGCAACGTAATTGGAGCAGTTGATCTACCTTCAATCGATGCTCGAGAGCGTGTCACGAAACATGATGTCAAGGCTAGGATCGAGGAGTTCAACGCCCTCGCGGGTCACGAGCACATTCACAAGGGGATGACTTCGCGTGATTTGACTGAAAATGTTGAGCAACTGCAAATTCGTTCTGCATTGACGCTGGTGCGTGATCGCAGTATCGCCGCGTTGGGGCTAATCGCTGAACGCGCAGCTGAAACAGCAGAGCTGGCGATCGCTGGGCGTAGTCACAATGTGCCTGCCCAAGTGACAACGATCGGTAAGCGTTTCACCAATATTGCCGAGGAGATTCTTGTTGCGGTACAGCGTCTTGAGGAACTGTTGGCTCGGATACCTTTGCGAGGGATCAAAGGGCCTGTAGGCACGCAGCAGGACATGTTGGATCTGTTTCAGGGAGATTCCTCAAAGCTCGAACAACTTGATCAGCGCATCGCGAAAAATCTTGGCTTTCAAAGTTGTTTCGATTCTGTTGGTCAGGTCTACCCGAGGTCACTGGATTTTGACGTTGTATCAGCATTGGCACAGTTGTCATCTGGTCCTGCGAACTTTGCTCGTACCTTGCGTTTGATGGCTGGGGCCGAACTTGCCACAGAAGGCTTCAAACCAGGACAGGTCGGCTCATCGGCGATGCCCCATAAGATGAATGCGAGATCCGCTGAACGTATTGATGGCTTCAGCGTGATTCTGCGTGGATATCTCAGCATGATTGGGGGACTTGTTGGTGATCAGTGGAACGAGGGAGATGTCAGTTGTAGCGTGGTCCGGCGGGTTGCAGTTCCCGACGCATTCCTCGCAATCGACGGGCAGTTGGAAACATTTCTGACTGTGCTGATGGACTTTGGCGCGTATCCAGCAGTCATTGATCGAGAATTGCGAAGGTACTTGCCATTTCTTGCCACGACCAAAATATTGGTCGCTGCTGTGAAGGCGGGTGTGGGCCGAGAGGCAGCTCATGAAGCCATCAAAGAACATGCCGTTGCTGCTGCATTGGCCATGCGTGAATCAGGGACTGATGACAATGATTTGATCGAGCGTTTGTCAGCTGACGAGCGAATTCCAATGGATGCTGAGAACCTGCAGAAGGCGATTGGTCACCCCAGTCAGTTCATTGGTAATGCCTCGGTCCAAATTCAAAATGTGCTACAGAAAATTAGCTGCCTGACAGATCGATATCCAGAAGCCGCCGGCTATCGACCGGGGGCAATCCTGTAAAAAAATTGGCTCTTTTACTTG
Organism: uncultured Rhodopirellula sp.; assembly: GCA_964012125.1. Taxonomy (GTDB): domain Bacteria; phylum Planctomycetota; class Planctomycetia; order Pirellulales; family Pirellulaceae; genus Rubripirellula. The sequence continues at coordinate 903 of CAXGRW010000287.1, read as the reverse complement.
TCGCAACGTACAAGCCGTCACCTGATATGGCTTATTGATGTCATTGCACCGACATCTGGAAACAGGACATTTGAAAGATCACAATTTTGACAGTGAGTCAGACTATCGGTGTTCTGGTGGCTCGTGGGTTTCGAATGTTGTTCGGCGTTTTTGGCTTATCTGTTCGGTTGCTTTGCAAGCGTGATCATAGAGTTGTTCCTGCGCTCTGACTGCCAGTTTTTCGGGCTGGCTTCGTACGTAGGAACCGTCCGCTTGCATTTCCCATGAATTGCAGTTGTCCTGGAAGTAAGTGAGAAGTGAATTCATCACTTTTTCGCGGCAAACTGTATCATCGACGGGAACCATGATTTCAACTCTTCGATCAAGATTGCGTGGCATCCAATCCGCGCTGCTGATGAAGAGTTCTGAGTCCCCACCATGTCGGAAATGAATGATTCTCGCATGCTCAAGAAAGCGGTCCACGATGGAAATCACACGAATGGTTTCGCTAAGACCCGGAACACCGGGGCGTAGACAGCAGACACCACGGACGTTGAGCTGGATTTTCACACCTGCTTGGCTCGCCCGATACAAAGCATCAATCACTTCCGTGTCGACCAACGCGTTGATTTTTGCGAATATTTCTGCCCGTTGTCCCTCGATGCAGCGCTGTGTTTCAGCATTGATGAGGTCAACGATTCGTTTGCGTAGCGTGGTCGGCGCACTATCCAGGTGCCTGAGTTTTTGTGGCTGGCTGGCTCCTGTAACAGCATTGAAAAAGGCAGAGGCATCAGAACCGAGTTCTTCGTTGCAGGTAAGCAACGAAACATCACCATAAATCGTGGCTGTCATTTCGTTGTAGTTGCCAGTTCCGAAGTGCATGTAGCGGACAATGCCTTGTGGTTCACGACGAACAATGATGCA
>CAXGRW010000286.1:0-6910 GCA_964012125.1 uncultured Rhodopirellula sp. | reverse complement strand
ATCAGTTTTGGTCAGACATCAGTTTTGGTCAGACATCAGTTTTGGTCAGACATCAGTTTTGGTCAGACATCAATGCGACGACCTGTGGCTTCGCTTTGTTGTGCCGCTGCGAAAATAGAGGCTGCTCTGTAGGCATCATTCAAGTCGCTCATGTTCCGCAGCAGGCTCGTGACGGAGCGATGAAATTGTGTCAGCAGTTGCTCGCCCACTGGCAGTTCGGTCTCCAGTGATTCCAGATGGCGACCAGCGTCGTCGAACCAGACGAGATTGGATGGCAGGTCAACGAAGGCCACGCCGCGTTCACAGCAGATTTGCATGGCCGAGGGTGGACGGAATCCGATGGCTTCCTGCCAGGACTGTTGAATGTAATTGCCGCTGCTGATTTGGGCAGTCACTGCAGGAAGTTTCTCTGTGGCAGCAAAGTCAAGGCTGAGAGATCGGTATCCCGAGGTTTCACTGAGTTGGTGGGACGTTGAGCCGACATGGACCGGTTCGCGATTGACCACGTAGCGGCACCAGTCGATCAATTCAATGAATTCTGACCGGTCTTGTTGGGGCTGATGTCGACGGTCGCTGCTGGCAGCAGGAGTGCGGTGATGACAAAAAAGTAATTGTGGTGCGCCAAGACGAGTAGCAATCAGTTCGCGTAGTCGGAGTGTGGCAGGCGCAAAACGTCGCGGAAACTCGGCCATGAAAGCAACGCCGGACTCCTCGATTGTGTCCCGTACGTGCTGATCTTTTTCGGGATCGAAGTCAAGATTCCCCGCCCAATAGATCGCTTTGCCAGCCTCTGAAGCAGCCAGAATTGGCAGCCAGCCCAGCCAGGTGCCTTGCAGCACCATCACTGCATCGATATCGCAGCGAGAAACGAGCGTGCGGTAACCATCGACGGCATCCGCTTGGAATTCGTTGGCAGAATTTTCTGCAAGCTTGGCCACAGGGCTGAAAACAGCCCGCACATCAAAGCGATCGTGCAGCATCCGCAAAGCTGGTCGATGTCTTGTTTGCCAACCATCACCGAGTCCGATAAGTCCGATCCGCAGTTTCATAAAGACTTTGGCAAAGAAATTGTGGAAAACAGCGACAGGTTGTTCACAAACATTTTGTTGTTCGGGCCAGCTTCCTCGCCCGCTTTCTAAATTTGACGACTTCGTCCATTCAGGGTAGCAACAGACCAATGCAGGTTCCCGAAGTCTCGAATCTACAACAGTTTAGCGTCTCGCCCCTGTGTTGGGTCCGTTGGCAAGACAACTTTTTAGCACCAACTGACTACTTCGGATTAGCGTTTTCACTGCCCTGCTCCACTTGTCCCCACCTGCGCCGTCCTTATACTCCCGCCAGCTTCTCTAGATTGCATATTCGTAATGCTTGCAAAAGCTTCACTTTTGGCATTCATGGAAGGCTGAGCTATCACTCGTGCCAGAGTTGTAAACGGGGGCTGGATGAATGTTGGACTGTTTCAGGTGAATGAACAGATCCATTTACGGGTTTGGATGACAGCTTGAACGAGGCGCGGGCTGCTCGAACAAGTCGACGGAAGAAATGATTTTGTCGGTTTTAGCCTGATGAGAAGGCAGAATGAGCTCGGGCAGCTGTATTTCGGAGCAGGGTGGATTGGCGGGGTGCCGGTCGCGTGCTGAGGCTAAACTTTTACATTGATGGAGCTGAAGATGTTTTCGTTGCTACTCACCGTTATCCTGACCTCAGCGCCTGCAGATCAGCAGCTGCAGCAAAGTTACGCTCAGGCCTACACGAAGTCTCTTGAAGAGAGAAAACCACTGTTGGTGGTTGTGGGTGCACCTTGGTGCCCGGCCTGCAGGGTTTTGAAGGAGAGCACTCTTAAACCGATGGCCAAGACCGGCGAATTGGATGATGTCAGTTTTGTGGTGATCAATCGCGATGAAAATCCTGCGCTTGCTGCCAAGTTGACTCAGGGCGAAAAAACAATCCCTCAGATCATCCTGTACACCCCCGGTGAGGACGGATGGAAAAGGCGAAAATTACGGGGTTTTCAGTCAAAACAGCCCATCCGGTCGCTGATTCAGAAAGCACTCGTGCAGACCCGGAAACTGTTCTAGAAAGCTCGCTCAGTTCCCCAGAACTGAAAACCAAGCATCCTGTCAGGCGGGCTACTGTGACGCCCCATCCATGATCTTCGTCTGTATCCCAGACCAGAGGTCGGCCGGTCTAGACTGGTGTCAGCACGGTGCCGGAGGGACCGTTTCTGGCTTTCGTGTCGGGAATGGGCCTGTCGCGGGGAGAAAGTGGCATCGGAGAAAATGTCAGTGCGGAAGCTTGCGAAAGCCTCGTTCCGCGTGATCTGCTTGCTCTGGAGTGATCTGTCTGCTTTGAAGTGATCTGTCTGCTTTGAAGTGATCTGGGAGGGCTGGATCGTTGCCTGAATTATCGACAGCACGGGAGTGGGGATTTTTCAATACGACTCCTGACGCATTTTTTGCACTGATCCGCTATCCTGCTGAGAGATGTTGTTGATCGGGGCCGAAATGGGCCAAGTGATAATTTCCCGCACTTAATTGAGAGACTTGTTCAGCATGGATTTTCCGGACGATCTGATGCACCTGATACGGACTGACGAGCCATTAGGGCCGTTGGCGTGGCTGGGAATTGGTGGTCCTGCGAGGTTCTTTGCGGAGCCTATGGACGCAGCGGATGTGCAGCGTTTGATTGCAGCCGCACAGGAGCAGGGTCTATCTGTTCGTATTCTTGGCGGAGGCAGCAACATTCTGGTGCGCGAGGCCGGCGTGGATGGTTTGGTCATCTCGTTGGCAGGCACCATGAGTAGTGAAATCACCATCGACGGTACGAAAATGACCGTGGGTGCCGGAGCGAAACTGTCTCACGCTGTGATCAAGTCGGTCGGAGCAGGCTTGGGTGGACTGGAACATCTGGTTGGAATCCCAGGCACGGTGGGAGGTGCGGTGGTTGGGAACGCCTCTGCGGGTGGACGTGATATTGGGTCGGTTGTCAGTTCGGTCACGGTCGTCGAGAAGGATGCCAGCATTAGGACCATGACGCAGCAGGAGGCCGGTTTTTCGCATCGAAAAACATCGCTCGTGGGGCTCGCGGTGCTCGATGTAAGCTTCGAACTGGAAACACGGGACGTGCTGGCGTTGACCAAGCGAATGCAAAAGCTTTGGATCAGTAGAAACGCTGCCAGGCCAACGGATGAGCCTCGAATCGCGATGCCATTCGTCGATCCAGACGGAATGCCAGCAAAAGATTTGTTGCAGACCGTCGGACTCGCTGGACTGCGGGAGGGCGAAGTTTCTCTGGATAGCCAGCATCCGCAATACATGATTGCCCACTCTGGTGCGACGAGTGAGCAATGTCTCAGGCTCATTGAAAGGGTCAGGGAGCAGGTTTTATTGCAAACAGGGATCGACTTGCAGTTGAATCTACAGATCTGGTAGTTCTACAGGCTGCAAAGTTGCAGTCTGCCTTGTCGGGGTGATAGATTCCCCGCATCAAGTCAGTTGTTTCATCCACATGGAAGTCGGGGAACACGTCAGTGGCAACGCGATCAGCCAATTCCGAAAAACAGCGACCTGTTAGGCAGTTGCTGGGGCGTTTGATCAAAGCTCCCGCTGCATTTGCTGTATTGTGGCCCGTACTGCTGATCGTAGGTGGTTACGCTGCTTGGCATCGTTGGGGTGCCGTGCATGTGGCTGGCAAATACAGCGGCATTGATCCAACCCTGATTCAGGTCACCGCTCCACCGGCACACGTGAGAACGAATGTCGTCAAAACTGTCTATCGTGATACCGCGATGGAAGGCCTTTCGATTTTGGATCGGGAAGCCACTGCGAAAATAGCTTCTGCCTTTTCTATGCATCCGTGGGTTCGCAAGGTGATTGGTGTCCGCAAGCTTCCAGGTGGGCAGATCGATGTAAGGCTTGAATACCGAACTCCTGTTGCCATGGTGCACGTTTATAAACCCAACGATCCAGACAATCGAAGTTATTTCTTTCCTGTTGATGGCGAGGGCGTGCTGCTGCCGGGCAACGAGTTCGCAGAAGCGGAAACCAGAAATTACATTTACATTGAGGTTCCCGATGTCTACACCAGCAATGCTGTTGGGACACCCTTTGGAGATGCTGCTGTAGAAGCTGCCTCGGCGCTTGCCTCTGTTCTTTCGCCCTATCGCGAGAAGACACAGATTCGCAGCATTGGGATTCATGGCGACCCACGGCAAACTGAGGTCTTGCAAATGGAATTGACCATGCAGTCAGGAGCTCGCATGACTTGGGGGAGTCCCCCTGGCAACGAGGTCCCTGGCGAGCCGACCGTCCAGATGAAACTCAAATCCCTGCTAGGTGCTGACTTGCGTCAGGACGCAGACTTGAGGGTCGCCAGCCCTACTCAGGCGATTCAGCGTTAGACCGGTGTTTTGCTTGGCAGGTCACGTGCTGCGCCCTGACGGGGTGCTCGTTGTGGCGTTTCCGATACTGGTATGAAAATGCAGATGGTTCAACTGCATCTTTTCGCGTATCTGCCCGCGTTCTCGTCACCGGGCACCAGTCTCCGGTATCACTCTTTGGCATCAGTCTCGGGCATCAACGCTTGGGTTTTGGTTCGATGTTTCGAAACATTCATGGTAATCTGTCGCGGGATGCGTTCGGGATACTCAATTCACCATCGCACTGGTAATCAAGTCACAGGAAGTCTGAATGGACGATTCATTGTTTGAATTATCGCAAATGCAAAATCGCCGCCAGTTAATGGGGCGGTCCGCGTTGGGTCTTGGTACAGCTGCTTTAGCTGGCCTATTGACGGCAGATTCTCCCTTTGCATTGGCAGACGATGTTCCTGCTGATCAGGACCTCAATGGGGGCCTGCACCACCGAGCAACGGCCAAGCGTGTGATCTACCTGTTTATGAGTGGAGGCCCTAGTCAACTGGATTTGTGGGATTACAAACCAAAGTTGACTGAGATGTTCAATCAGCAGTTGCCTTCTCATGTTCGTAACGAACAGCGAATCACAGGGATGACAGCGAATCAGAAGGCTGGACTACCACTTTGCCCCAGTAAGTACAAATTCACGCAGCACGATAACAATGAGGATGGAATCTGGGTTAGTGAGCTACTGCCGCATACGGCAAGTGTTGTTGATCAGCTATGTGTGGTTCGTAGCACGTTCACCGAAGCGATCAATCATGATCCTGCGATCACTTACATTCAGACGGGAAGTCAGATTCCCGGTCGCCCCAGTTTGGGCGCGTGGTTGAGTTATGGCTTGGGCAGCATGAATCAGGATTTGCCGCATTACGTGGTGATGCATGCGAAGACCAGTTTTCCCGAGCAAAGTCTATTCAATCGACTTTGGGGTACCGGATTCATGCCATCGGATCATCAAGGCATTCTGATGCGCAGTCAGGGGGATCCTGTTCTGTACCTCAGCAACCCAGACGGTGTGAGTCGAACTGATCGGCGTCAGCAATTGGATGCTTTGGAAGCACTCAATACGGGGCTGCATCAGGAATTGGGCGATCCTGAGATTTTGACACGCATCAAGCAGCACGAGATGGCTTATCGGATGCAGGCCTCCGTTCCAGAGTTGATGGATTTAACGGGCGAGGAGAACGGCGTCTTTGACTTGTATGGCGAAGCTGCACGCACACCAGGCACATTTGCGGCGTGTTGTCTCAACGCTCGACGCTTGGCCGAACGAGGTGTCCGCAATATTCAGATTTTTCATCGTGGTTGGGACGCACACGGTCGTTTGCCGGCGGAACATGAATCACAATGCCGTGATGTTGATCAGGGATGTGCTGCTTTAATTAAGGATTTAAAGCAACGCGGCATGTTGGAGGACACTCTGGTTGTCTGGGGAGGTGAATTCGGTCGAACTGCGTATTGTCAGGGGCAGTTGACTCGTGAAAACTATGGTCGAGACCACCATCCTCGATGCTTTTCTACTTGGATGGCTGGTGGCGGCATCAAGCCAGGAATCAGCTACGGGCAGAGTGACGATTACGGTTACAACATCGCCAATGCAGACGGTGACCCATTAACACCGACCAAGGAAAAATGGACACCCGGCACCATGCACATTCATGATCTCAATGCGACGATCTTGCATTTGCTGGGCATCGATCATCGAAGGCTGACCTACCGGTATCAGGGACGCGATTTCCGTTTGACTGATGTCCACGGCCATGTCATGCATGATTTGCTGGTCTAGGGAGCCGCAGTGATGGGGGTAAACCGGAAAGGTTTCCCGCCCACGAATTGATCGCTGGTCAGGGTAGGGCATACATGGCGTTCAATGTGCGAGATGATCAGTGCGTTCCCTTCAAGATGGCTGACGTGCGGCCATGATTTTGGGTTGTACATGGAGTCGGTAAGGTCCCGCATCAGCACAACGTTCACGCCATTTTTGGATAGCTGCCGAAGTCCAAATGGTCTTCCCAAAACGCACATGTTTGTGTGCACGCCAAGCAAGATGACATTCTTCAACTCTTTGTGTTTCAGGATGTTCCAGATTTCATCACCTTGGTCACTGATGAAGTCCTTGGCTGGGTCGATCGTCAGTCCCTGATGTTGTTTCTTCCAAGGCGAGCGTGGATTCAGGCCCTTTGTCTCGAGAGAAGAAGCCCATGAGGCATGTTCTTCTGGTGTGTCGTCTTCGCCCCCATCCGATTGGTCGAGTGGATAGGTAGCGTGATCTTCACTTGGGATTGAGCGGCACCACTCATTGATCCCGTCAGGGACAGCTGATTTTGGGACGGAGGCGACCCGTAAACGGGCCGGGTTGTTCGCGTAAGCGGTCACGCAGCTGCTGGGCGCATGGATCATGGTCACACCTTTTGATCGCAGGTGAGTTAACACCTTTTCCATCCGCGGAACCATCTGTTCCTCTCGTCTTACCGCACGGTAGCAATGGTGTGA
>CAXGRW010000285.1:0-6913 GCA_964012125.1 uncultured Rhodopirellula sp. | reverse complement strand
CGATGTGCCCTCTAAATCGGTGGTGCTTGAACTGGAGCCATAATTCAGCCAACTGTTTGGATGGTGTTTCTCAAGCAAGATCTCTCCATCGATGTAGACAGTTTTGTGAAAACCGGTTTCGTCGCGGGTGCTTTTCAGCTGAATGAGGTGTTTTCCTGCGGGCAGGGACACCGCTTCATAGTCGAGGGGAAGCGCTAACGCACTGATTCCCTCTGTTCCCATTCTCAGTTCCAATGCTGCTTCTGGAGGAGCGTAATACTTCCAAACCTCCATCTTTTGCCACACGCTCGGCAATGCTCGGATAGTCAACTGAGTAGGATCCTCGACCAAGAGGTCCATGGTTGCCTTCCTCATGACCTGAATATCAGTTACGAGACCGGGAATGGTCCGGAAAGCCAGCAAGGCGGGCAACCAAACAGCAATCGCGGCAGTCATTAGCAGGAGTTCTAACAGCCCAAAGCGCAAGACGTTCCTGACCGTTCTCCCACCACCACTCTTAGCTGATGTGACCGAACGCTCGCCACTGGGGCCCGTTTCGTTCTCGTTGGGTTTGTGCCCTTCTGAAAAGCTCACTTTTTCATCTCCTGCATCGAGCTGATCTCTCCATTTGTCCAAGCACTGAATGCCTCTTTATTCTTGTCTTCAAACATGTAAAAGCCAAACCCTCGGTAGAGCCCTTGCTTTTTTGTGCCATCCCGATTGAGAGCTTCGTCCTTTTCACGAATCCGCAACAAACAGATAGCTTCATCAGGATCAAAGGAACGTGTGACGCCGAAGTCGACCACTTCGTCAATGACAAGCTTTTCAGGAGAGCTGATAGGAAAATCTTGAGGGACGTGAAACCCACTGCTGCCCCCGGTCTGAATCACCGAGAGCGTCCACTGTCCATTGTCCTTGATGAAGGAAACCGAAAACATGATTTCCGATGGCTCGGAATTTGGACCTACCCAATTGCGACTATAGGAACTAGCACCACCAGGGGCGTCGGCCTTTACAAGCCCCTCATGACTCTCACAACACAGATGATATTTAGCAGGCAGCGAAACTCGATACCGCCAAACCTTGCTGTCATTAATCCCAGATGCGATTAAATCCTCTGGTACACCTGCACGCACCACACGCACCTTAGCCGGATCAGCTTCCTCGAAAATCCCGACACGCATCCGCAGGTCATCGTGAACTTCACGCAGACCAGCAAGCCGCAAATTGGAATAGACGGTGCAAGCAAGCCCCGTCGCAATGAGGACCAGTAGCAACATGCGAATGGCAAAACGTTTGGTAGCCAAGGACACCTCTGTGATATAGACGAGTTAAAGCCGTGTGCCAACTAGGCTAGCAATGCTAATGCATGAGGCGCTAATTTTGCAGCCCAGAATTTACTTCAATTTTGTAGCCCAGACTTTACTGCGCTGCCGCTCCACGTATCAGGTGGCTGCCGACGCTCGCTCCAGCGAGCCAACCCGGAATAACCACGAGGCTTCAAGACACCTAGTGTGACGCATATCCTCAGCCAACCTATTCGCCAACGGCTTCTCGTTCACGTCAACTCCCACCAAGGCCACGCCCAGATCCCGGTCACCTCACCCCGCTTCAGCCAGCTCGTCGCTCTGAAAATGCCTGTGTTTGCGGATAAACCGAGCTCTATGGGGACGCCATCGTCATCCCGCTACCTACGCCAGCGTTCCACCGGTCGCTCGAAGGCAAGTCACTGCCCATCTCGAAGCCATTGCGTATAATGCTTGTCAACGTGCTGTCACACTGTCTTGCCGGCGAAGCTGAACCCACGGTCACTGCCAATGCTTGCAAATCGAGTCACCTTGGGAATCATTGCTGTGACAACCTGATAACGCCAGCTATCGCCGTACCACATCACACCCGCTCAAATGGACATGCATCTTTCACTGAATATGCCCATTTGTTTGGACCTACCTGACGGTCGATGCACCGAACCTTCGTATTTCATTTGATCCTCGTGCTCGTTTGATCCCATGTTTACATTTCTTCATGCAGCTGACATTCACCTCGATAGTCCATTAACAGGCTTATCGCAACACGATGAGGCACCGACGGAAACCATTCGGGTTGCCACGCGTGTCGCGCTAACGCGTCTCGTCGATTTGGCGATTGCTGAAAAGGTCGACTTCGTTTTGATTGCCGGCGACTTGTATGATGGGGACTGGAAAGACTTTGGCACTGGGATTTCGTTCAACAACGAAATGCGTCGTCTCGAATCGCAAAAAATTCCGGTCTATTTAATTTACGGAAATCACGATGCCGAGTCTCGTGTCACCAAGAGTTTGAAGCTGCAAGACAACGTCCACGTATTCCCAACCAAGCAGCCAGACACGGTTCACCATCCGACGCTGCCGGTCAGTGTGCACGGTCAAGGATTTGCAACACAGTCAGTGACCGAAAATCTTGCAGAGAAATATCCATCACCCGCTGACAATCGGTATAACATCGGCTTGCTGCACACCAACCTCGGCGACCGCGAAGGACACGGTAATTATGCGCCCAGCAGTCTCCCCCAACTCGTTGCACATGGATACGACTACTGGGCACTAGGCCACATTCACATCCGCGAAATTCATCATAAGAACCCTCACGTGGTCTATTCAGGAAACACGCAGGGCAGGCATGTGAAAGAAACGGGGCCCAAGGGTTGCTATATCGTCACCGTCGACGATGACCTGGAGACTTCTGCATGCGAGTTCGTAGCACTTGATAGTGTACGCTGGGAAAACCTGCAAATTGATTGCAGCGGAATGACCACCGAACATGAACTACTTGAAGCGATCCGCAACCGGCTCAACGCTTCACTCACTGGTGCGGATGGGCGCCTACTGGCGGTCAGGTTAACGCTGACGGAAAACACTGAACTGCATGAATTGTTACACGCAGAGCACAGTCGCTTACGCGCGGAGTGCCAAAGCATTGGGCTGGACATAGATGCGGAACTGATTTGGATCGAGGATCTGCGACTCAAAACCCGAACCCTGATCAATCCCGAGGAACTGGCCAAGCAAGACGATTTAACAGCCTTTGTCTTGGATGCTCTCAAAGCGTTCGACCCCAACACCTTGCCTGCTGCCGTGGAAACCTTGGTGAGAAAAATCCCCGCCGATGCGACCCGCGCGTTGCACTCAAGTTTAAAACCGCAAGGTGAGCCAGAACGGGAGGCGATGCGTGACGAGATCAGTGCCATCGTTCTTCAGGCAATCGCAACTTCAGATTCGGCCGAATAGTCTCAGCATCCCGCCCCACCACTGCCCACACAAAATTCATGCGTTTCGATTCACTCAACATACCTGCGTTTGGTCCGTTCACGTCCTGCTGCTACGACTTCGCAGCATCGTCGCACGACATGCATGTCATTTATGGGCCAAACGAAGCAGGGAAAAGTTCGCTGCTAAGAGGGATACACCATCTTCTGTACGGGTTCCCCTCATCAACGGACGACGATTTCCTTCACGAATATAAAAAACTGAGAATCGGTGCGACTGTGAGTGATGGCGACCATAGCCTTACTTTTTTAAGGAAGAAGGGCAATGTTGGAACTCTGCTGGATGAAAAACAAAACTCGATTGATGAAGGACGACTGAAGGCGTTCTGCGGATCGGTCAGTCCTGAGTTTTTCAGCCACATGTTTGGTCTCAGCACCGAAACGCTGCGTAGCGGTGCTGACAGTCTGCTGTCTGCACAGGGCGAAATGGGTGCCCTGCTGTTTGCGGCCAGTGCTGGTGGCTCTCCAATCGAATCAGCCATTCAAAAATTGCAGACTGAGGCGGACAAACTGTTTGCAGGCAATGGACGGAAAAACAACACGATTGTCAACGCTTATACCGCAGTCAAGGAACACGAGAAAGAATCTAGGGCAAGCACCTTGACCACCACCGAGTGGAAGAAGTTGACCCAGGAGGTCGATCTAGCACAACAAGACTTTGATCTCAAAGACAAACAACTCAACAATCGTCGAATGCGTCAAACCCGTGTGCAAAACATCTTAAAGGCGATACCCCACATTCAGGACTTGAAGACGACGCAAGCGGCCTTGGCAACCATTACGCTTCCGGACCTCTCCTCTGATTTTCCCGCCCGCGTCACCCAAGCCAACTCAACCCTTGCCAATGCGACCGGACTGATCACTGAACATGATTCAACTTTACAAAGCAAGCAAAAGCGACTGGAGGAGATCACACCTTTCGAAAGCATCGTCGCCGATGCACCCGAACTGGATTCACTTCACCGAACCATTACTCAACACCTTAACGAACTTCAAAGCGTCAAAACCCATCAAGAAAAACTGAAGCAACTGCGACACGAGCAAGAATTGCAACTGCAAAACCTGGAATTGCCCGATTCTGAAAGCTTGAAGTCGTTGCCGCGTGTGGGAAAACAGCAATTGCTTAACATCAAGCAATTAGTGCAATCCATAGCGGACGTTGAACGAGACCGCGACCAGGCACAGCGCGAGTTAAACGGCACAATCCGCGCTGTTGCAAAGCAACAGGAGAAATTGGCTTCCCTTGGCGAAACCAACATCAATGACGCATTACGCGAACTTAGTTCCGAGATCGACGAGCACAACAAAAACAGTAAGGTTGCCCTAACTTGGCAAGACAAACGCGACGACAACAAAATCTCGCTGCAGCAATTGAGCAACCAGCTTGGCATCGCCAGTCTGAGTCCCGATGAAGCCCGTAAGATCCAGGTTCCAGCAGCAACTGTTGTTAAACAGTTCCAACAAGATGAGAACCAAATCAAAGAAGACTTACGACTTGCTCAAAAAAAGCTCGATGACCTAAAAGCATCGGCTGTCGAGATCGAAGCTGATATCAGGTCTGATTCGGGTGATGTTGCGGTTGTCACCGAAAAAGATCTTTTGGATGCCCGAACCTCAAGGGACGAATCTTGGAATCAACTCTCCAAAAAAATGAGTGACAAGACGCCGGTTGATAAAGGTGAGCCTGAGGTTATTTCACAAAAGATTGCCGAAAGCGATCATATCGCTGATACGTTGCGTGATCATGCTGAAACCATTGGTCGAATCACCACGCTTAAACACCGGCTTGCGAGTAACGCGGAGAAACAGAACCAGGCAGAGGAAGTTGTCGTTCGCCTAAGAAGAAAAACGACTGATTTTGAGACTCAGTGGCGGCAACACTCGACGTTTCTGGCCGAAAGGCATTTCATCCCGACCGAGCTCATCGCTTGGCTTGTTGACTGGCAGGCGTGGCTCACCCTCGACGCAGATACTTCCAAGTTAGAACACAAACTGATTGCCCATCAAGAAAGGCAAGACGAGTTACGTGACGCTTTGGGCAAAAACCTTCACCGTGATGATGACAGTTACACAATTCTTTCAGCTTGTTTAAGCAACACACTCAGCGAAGCCGAATCCGTCAATGGTGAACGAAAAGCGATCCGTGGGGACATTGAAGCGTTAAATGCAGAATTGTCCACACAAAAAGAAGCTTTGGCCCACGCAGAAAATGAGCTGGAAACATCAACAGTTGATTGGAACGCATCGATTACTGATTTCAAGCTTGAGGACGGAACCTCAAGGAATTTTGCACTCAACCAGCTAGAGGAGAGACACACTGCACATGCCACTGACCGGGAAATTTCAGAGTGCACAGAACAAATCGAGTCCCTCACTCAACGCATTGACAGTTACACAGACGATCTGGAGAAATTTCGTAAACGGCATCTCCCTGACTCACCGGAACTAGACCCTGCGAATCCCGATATAGCCGAAAACCGGCTGGCCGAACTGCTTGCATCTGCGCAAGTTCGCAAGACGGAGCATGAAACGCTGACTCGTGACATCGAGCAAGTAAAAGAAATACTGCGTGCAAAGGAACAAGCAAGAGAAGCAGCCAACGTTGAAATTCGCAAACTAATGACGGAAGCCAAAACCGCATCACCGGAAGGCCTCCTTGATGCGATCGCGCAATTTGAGAATCGAGACCAGTTGCAACAGAAGTTAGACGCCTGCGCCGCCGCCTTAACAAACTTGGCCGGATCCTTGGGCGTTGATGCGTTAATAGAGCAAGCTGATGCGGAAGAAAGCGACTCTTTGCACGTCGAGGAGCAGACCTTGGCAGAGGAAATTGACCGTTTGCAAACGGAAAGAGATTATTCACGCGATGTGTTGAACGACGCTACTAAGAAACGCGTTAACATGGGAAAGGCAACCGATGCCGCTGCACTGGCAAAGCAATCTTCCGTCAACGCACTCGCAACGGTAATCACGCAAAGTGAGCGTTTCATACGACTTCAACATTCAATTTCGTTTCTGCGGGCTCAGGTCGAAGAATACCGCAAGAAAAGCCAAGGTCCCATGATCGAGAAGACGTCGGAGTTCTTCAACACCCTGACAAACGGTGCTTTCAGCGGTGTTGGCGCACAACAGGATGAGGACACCCCAGACCAAATTAACCTCGTGGCTCTCCGAGACCCCATCGACGATCCCGGTGGGACACCAGACTGTTTGAAAACACATGCCTTGTCGGAAGGAACGCGGGATCAGCTTTATCTTGCACTTCGAATGGCCGCCATCGATATTCATCTTGAACATCACGCCCCCATGCCGTTGATCCTCGATGATGTGTTGATGACCTTCGACGAACCGAGGTCGCAGGCATTCTTTCAACTGATGAAAGAACTCTCAAAAAAGACGCAAGTGATTGTTTTCACACACCATCAACACACAGCAAAGATGGCAGAGGAGTTTGTTTCCGCTAAGCAAGTTCTTCGTCTCCCCTAGCCAACAAAAAAAGCATCGGTGACACGTGCACGGCAAGAGAAGTTGGCCAAAGCAGTATGCAACTAACAAATGATTCTCACCTTGGAATTTAAGCACCGAAAGTATCTTTGCACCTTCCCACTAGCTGAACGCATTTCTGCTATA
>CAXGRW010000284.1:0-6915 GCA_964012125.1 uncultured Rhodopirellula sp. | reverse complement strand
GCCGTTTACTTTTAGATACATCTCGCCGTTGGGATTCCATTTGGCTTCGAAACTGACGGGACCCTCATGGACCACGTCGGATCGGATCATGGTGGACTTGCTGTTCACGCGGGCGACAAAACAGATTTGCCCCTGGTCGAGATAGACGCTGTACCCTGCTCGATTGCCGCCGTGAGCGAGAATGACTCCGGAAGAGGAATTTGGGTGAATGGTTGCCTTGATTTGTAGCGATCGGCCGCCAGCCACTTTGGGTACTCTGAATGCTGGCAGGCTGAGCCAGGCCTTTCCGTTCAACTGAAGTGAACCAGTGTCACCGGTAACACCATGATTCACAAAACGAAGGAGCTGGTTACTGGCTGGAATCGCGATGGTCGGTAGCGGTGCAGTCAATTTCGCCTCGTCGTTGTAGGCAAACCCGAGATCGTTTGCCCACTGGGAAATTTTTGAGGCCATTGCCAGTGCGCGTTTTGATTGACTGGAAAGAAGATTGGTCGTCTCACCTTCATCTGCTTCAAGATCAAATAGTTGCGCTTCGCTGCCATCAGGGTTAATCAGGAATTTCCAGCGACCGTCGCGCATCGCGAACGTGGGGCTCTGGTGCTCCGGTTTGCCGCCCTTGAGAATGGCGTGCGGATGGCCGTATTGCCAGAAGACAGGCCGTGCACGCGGCGTTGCTTTGCCCAGCAGCACTTCGCCACGATCCAAGCCATCAAGATCATCTTCAACTTGGATGCCGGCGAACTGACAGAGAGTGGGTGAAACATCAATCGCACTCATGATACTGGTGCTGTCGGTAACGCCTGCTGGAATCGTACCTGTCCACCGGGCGATGAACGGCATGCGAATGCCGCCTTCGAATAACGACCATTTGCGTCCGCGGTATGGACCGGTGAATCCCGCCGGGGGGCCCGTAACATATTTTCTTGGCCAATCCGTCGGACCGTTGTCACTGGTGAACAGGATCAGAGTTTTGGGGCCAAGTTTCAATTCATCGATGGTTGCGATCAGACGCCCTATCTGCTGATCCATCTGTTCCAGAACGGCGAAAAAATCACGGGCGTAAGAATCGTCAGAAACAGTTTTGAATTTGTCTGCACTGCCGGGGCGCGGAACATGGGCATCATGGACATCGTTTGGAAACAATCGGACATAAAATGGCTTGGTTTGATGACGCTTGATGAAGTCAATGGTACGGTCGGTCTGTATTTGCATGCGTTCCCAGCGTTCGCAGGGAATGATCTCTCCGTGCCCCAACCCACGAGCCCTTTCAACGCCCTTGGCATTCGAGATCAGCCTGTCACCAAGTCCCTCAAACGAGACCAGGGATTCATCGAATCCATACGCTTGCGGCAAAGGGGCATCATCGACATCGCGTCCACCTCCCATGTGCCATTTTCCAAAATGGGCAGTCGCATATCCAGCAGACTTCAGTTTCTTTGCGGTCGTGGGAGCTGAAGCGTCAAGGTAGTTTGCCATTCCACGATTCGCGTTCCCTGCGCGAGTATTCAAGTAGGAATGGATTTTCCAGCGACCTTGATATTGGCCTGTCGTGATTGCCACTCGCGATGCTGAGCATATCGGTGAGTTGACATAGAAATTCGTTAACTTGATCCCCTGAGCCGCGAGCCTGTCGATATTTGGTGTTTTGACCTGTGGGTTTCCAAAGCAACTGGGATCAGCGAACCCCATGTCGTCGATGAAAATGACCACGATGTTGGGCGGCGGTTCGCTGACCTCATTTCCGGCCGTGAATTCCGCAGCCCAACCAAAAGCGATCAATGATAGAGGTGCATAAGCTACTCTTCTGATTAGCTTGAGTGCAGTTGTTACGGAGTGCGAAGGCAGAAGCATGGGTGAACGCTCGGGTGAGTCTTGTCACGGAGGGTGATGGAGAGCGGGCCAGTTGGAGTCTTGGCTGCAGTTCATTTGGGTGCGTTTTTATCGGTCTCCTACACACTCAGTTTCTTTCACTCTGAAATTGACCCAACATAATCAGTTTTTTCGATTTTTTCCTGTGAGTTTTGCGAGTGTCTCACGCACCTGAGATCCCAAAAATCGCTGGATGTCACAAACGGGAACACTAAGTGGGAACGCGGGTGACGAAACGCAGTTTCGCTGGTCGGTGATTTTCTGGGCTGATTATGAGTGGAAGCTTCTGTCGGCGTTTATCGTTTGCTCGGGGAAAAAGTCTGGTATGCACCCGGATTGAGCTGCAGAATGAAAGCTCAGCCTCTCTGAATTGACGGCTCTTTTGCACCAAAACGAAAAAGCATTAAGGCTAAGATGTGCAAATCGGGAAGGTATATCAGTGGGATTGATCTGCGAGTGTTCGATAGTGATTACCAAGATATTCAGACTGAGAGTAAGCCAACCAATGCGGGTGCCTTTAGTGTCACTGCGACTGACAGGGTTCCCTCTGCTGGCACTGTTTGTGGTTTGTCTTATGCGACCCATCGCTGCTCAGGACGTCTCGCATTTTGATGTCGTTACAAGGCGTGGTTCCGATCGCGTGGAAGTTCGGACAGAGGAGTATGGTGTGCTGCTGTGGGTTCAGAGTCCCTCGGGGATCAGTGACATGGTAGTTACCCGAAAGAGAGAGCAGTGGCCTGATGTCGTCAAGTTACGACTGCAGTTGAAAGGACTGGAAAAACTGCAAGTGATAAGCGGTGATCTTTCTTTGGGCGCGCGAGTGAACAGTTCACAAGTGTCCGCTGGACACAAGGCTGGGAGTGGAAAGGTCGATTACGGTTGCTGGAAAGACGTTGGAAAGAAAGCACAACGTCTGGCTGTCGACAGTCGTTATTGGTTACCCATCAAACGCGTTGAAGGCTTAGATTCTAAAATGAAGGACTCGGCAAAAACACGCGACTTTGAAATCACTCTACCCAAAACATTGTTGGAAGAAAATCCGAAAGCAATCACCGTCAAGTGGATAGATTTTTATCGTTGATGTGAGCGATGTGTTGAATTCTGGCAAGTCATTCAGTTTTCAAGTATTTGGATGACGTGCAGGGCAGTTCGAGTTTTCGCCTCGGCTGTTGTCTGAACAGTAAGAGAGTGTTTTCCTGAGTTGAGCCCATCTGCGAGAACAAGCGGCCAAGGGAGGTGAAGCCCCTTGCTCCAACGCGTTAGGGAGTCGACTTGTTTGAAGTCACCCCCGTCAACGCTGAATTGAAGAATGCAACTGTCGTAACCAGCCGCCAGGAAGAGACCAATGGCAGTCCCTTCAAAGGTGTATGTGAATTGTGCTTGGGGTGTGGAAGCGACCAGTGCAGGAACGTTGACAAATCCTGCACGTGTTCCGCCTCGGGTAGGTTTCCAGCTTTTCACATAAGTGAACCCATCACTCAGGATGGCTTTCTCTAAATCTCCAAAGCGTCCCTTGGTGTAGCTCCGTGCATCAACCAGAGCATTGGGCAATGAATGTGGTTTAGCAGAGTTAGTGGTTTTGAAAGCAGAGTCCAACATTCGGGTCATACTGTTGGTGTAGACGCGGTGCCCAAAGGGAGGAGGATGTACGTTGCTGCGGAAGCCACTCTTCCACGTGAATTCACCTGCTTTGATGCGGTCTGATACTTCCTGTGTGATATTGAGAGTTGTACACCCGTAGTGTGCTGCCGCCTTTTCATGCTCGGCAATGGGAACAGGTACTTGACCCGCGTGATACTGGTCGAGATGACTGCCCATGGCAAAATGCATGTGGACAATGTCGGTCATTGGATTGATGGTTCGCATGTGTCGTACCACTCCTTCCATGGAACGTCGCATGATCTCGGGATGTTGCGGAATATTCGATCCATCGTTGACGGCCGCCTCGACAAACAACAGATCAACCGGTCCTTTAAAAAGAACATCACGATGTAATCGGAATGCATGACCATTGGATCCTATTGAAGGGATTCCAGCGGCAATGAAGTCGAACTGTGTATCGGGGAAGCGTTTTTCAAAGTAACGCATTAGCTCATCTCTCCAGCCTTTGCCGTAGGTGATCGAACCCCCGAGGAAAGCGATTCGTCCCCGTTTTTTGCTGCGAAAGGTATGCAGGCAATTTGCCAAGCCATTGCGTAATGCGAAATATTCTGTTTCACCGGGCATCACGTTGGCATGCTGCATCACGAATCGAGCTGACTCAAAAACCTCTGGCATCTTGAAATGATGGCCATTTGCTTTGTCTGAATGCTGGACGACAACCAGTTCCATGTCGTGACCAAGTTTTTTCAGACGACGCTGGGCTTCGAGGGTGTTCTGTTCCGGGGGAACGACCTTATCGTTCAGGCAGATTGCATGACGGATAGGAATTTTTGCCTTCGCAATCGGCGCGAGCACATCGATGGGATTGCTTTTGAAGCTTTTAAGATCAGCGACAGTATTGAATCCATAGTACTTCATCGCCTCTGTGATCTGCGGCTTTGATCCGTGCCAATTCATTGGCCAGCTTTTCAAGTCCATCACGGGTACATCACCCAGAATGCAGGCTATACGATCCGGATGACGGGCAGCGTAGCGGTAGGCGTGCAGACCACCTCGGCTACAGGGTTCAAGTGCTGGTCGTTCTGACAAGTTCCATTGTGATCGCACTTGGTCATAAAACTGGTCCATGATGTCCAGCGATGATTCGGATCCCAGCATCTTGACTACATCAATGAAACCGATGTGGTAACCGTTGTAAACCAGTTCCTGATCGACTTCTGAATGGAAGTCCGGGAATGAAGTACGCCAGACCCACGGGTTTCCGGGTGCAGGCACTTTGGGCGAAACAATGAACGCGGGATGTTCAGCCAAATGGAACGAATGCTTCTTGTATCCATGCCAGTCAGATATTTTCGTCTCAACTGCGGCAGGCATCGATTCCTGATCGTTACCAGTCACCTCTTGAGCAAGACTGGCAGAATTGATCAGCAAAGCTGCAGTGATGAGTGGTGTAATCCAGTTCATAGTGGTCTCTTGATCATGCTGTGTCAGTGGATTGCGTAGGACCGACAAAGGCGGAGGGTTTCGGAGAGTGAAAGGCAGACAGGGATGTGGGTTTATCGTCTGCACAGCGTTGTGTTTTTGCAAGAATGAATCAACGAGCTTTCTCGAGTTGCCAGTCAAGCAAATTCAGTTCACTGCAGAACGGTGAGGCAGGTAGGCCTGCTTGATTGTACAAGTTCGCATTTGCGGGGTTACCGCTGCAGGCGTAGCGAACGGCCCGTGGTCGCATCACTTTTGAGCTTTGGACAACGACTTGGGAACCATCAATCGTCGCTCGAGCGGGGTACCATTGCCCAGTGTTATCCGCCAATTCGAAGTGGGATAATGCGGTTTCAGGTGTTGCTTTTGGGGACGCGATTCCCTCTTTGCGAGCGACAAGTAAACCAGTTTCGGCGTGGTCGAATTTGACTCGTACGGTGTCGTTATTGATGGTGGCCGACTTGAATAGCGGTCCGCTGTGCACAAGTTGTTTGCCATATGTTTTGACCAAGGCCCAGTTTGCAAGACGCTTGGCCACATCAAGTTTGTTGGCCGGGTGGATGTCGCTGTCGCGTAGATCGATTGTCACCGCCATTCCTGTGTGTGGGATGCTTAAACTCAGGCGTTGTTCCTCACGCAGGCGAACCCAGCCATGGGCCGTATCGCTGAAAGCCGGTAGCTGAACAAAGTAAAACGGAAGTTCAGGTTGCCCCCATGTTTGTCGCCAGCCGTCGATCAACGCCTTCATTTTTATCCGATAATTGCGAGGGTCTTCGCCCCGCCCTGCATTGGATTCTCCCTGATACCAAATGAATCCCCGAATAGCAAATGGTGCGATTGGTGCCACACGTGAATTGTAGATGCGGCCTGGCATGCCTGCAGTATTGCGAATGATAACACCACCTTTCAGCTTTGCTACCTCATCAAGTTGATCGTTTTCGGCAAGTGAAAGAATTTTCTGTAATGGCCTCGTGATGGTGAACTGTGATCGTGGAATGAAGCCTTCAATCGGTTTGCCGCCCCACGATCCCTCGATGATTCCAACCGGTACGTTTAGCCGCTCTTGCAAAGTGTGGGCAAACAAGTATGCGACTGCCGATTGCTTTGCGCGGTTTACCGGGTTGTCGCATTGCCATGCGCTAACTTGATGCCTTGTTGTCAATGGTTGTGGTGAGTCGGGGGCGGAAATCCGCAGAAAGCGAATATGGTTAGTGGGAGCAGCATCGACCATTTCTTTGATCGCTGGGATCTTTCGGCTGCACGATGTCAGTGTCATTTGCATATTCGACTGACCACTTGCGTACCAGACCTCACCAACCAGCAGGTTATGCAACTCTTGGACCGAGCCGTCTGATTTCACCGTCATGGTTCTGCCGGTGTGGCTGGCGTGCATGGGAGTGAGATTGATTCGCCAAGTACCGTCTTTCGCTGAAGTCGCTGTTTTTGATTGACCAGCAAACTCAATGGTGACAGCGGTGTTTGCTTTGGTTGTGCCCCAGACCGGAAGGGGGACCCACCGTTGCAGCACGGCGTTATCAGTGAAGGTATCGGAAAGACGCAACTCATCAGCACGAAGAGGGCTGTCGCAAAGAGCGGCAGCAACAAATGCAAAAAGCAGCGGCATTAAGACAGAATGTGAAGGACGCATCAGGTGATCCGAAGAGAAATTTTGCATTTGGGTAGGGTCTTTGCAGTTTAAACCGCTAGTTCCAGTGTTGCATGAGAGCATCACCGCACGGTTCGTCGAACGCTGTAACGGATTCTCAAAATCGGTGGACTTATGCGCAAAAGCGAGGGAGTCGTGAGTTACAATCGTAGCTCTCGTCGGGTCAGGCATATTTGATGCGATTTAGGAACCAATACTGACCTCCCCCCATAGAATTGCACCATTGTGAGTGAGAGAATCTTGCTCAAGCTCGACAAGCCTGGCACAGTTCCACTACCTGAGTTCAATGACCTCGA
>CAXGRW010000283.1:0-6933 GCA_964012125.1 uncultured Rhodopirellula sp. | reverse complement strand
CAGCGGTCAAAGCTGAACAAACATTCTTCAAACAATTTGAATCATGGGCGTGGGGCGGTCCTGCTGCAGGCACACAGATTGATGCCGTTTCAGGCGCCACACTTACCTCACTGGCACTCGCTGAAGGCGTTCTCAAACGGATCGGAGGCGAACGTCCTTCTCTTCTTTTCAATCAACCCATCACAATACAGGAAATCCAAGATTGGTTTCCGGAAGCTGTTGAACTGAACAACAAAAGTGGCGAGGCAAGGAATTCACGTGGTGAACTTGTTGGCAGCGTGATACGAACCGGCCCACTTTCGGATGATCTGAGTGGATACCAAGGCCCAACTGAAATGCTGCTGAAAGTGTCGCCTAATGGAATCGTTGAGGCGATACGACTCCGCACCTCGTTCGACAATGAGCCATACGTGGACTACGTCAGAACAGAAGCCGGGTTCTGGGCGATTTTCGAGGGCAAGACAGTTGCCGAATTGTCTGCATTTGACCCACAGGCAGCCGGAGTCGAAGGTGTTTCTGGTGCCACGATGACAAGCTTGATTGTTGCTGACACTGTTGTCGCTGCAACCAGGGAGCTTCAAAAAACACGAACCTCAGCAAAAACAAAAACTACTTCTTGGGTGGGTCCCATCCGTTGGACAGTCGCGGACATTCTTACCATCTCAACACTTGTTTTTGCGGCAACCTTGAAGTTCGCGGGCGTTTACAGGAGACGGCTATTCCGTCGAATTTGGCTTATCTGGGTAGTCATTATCATCGGTTTTTGGGCAGGGAATCTGGTTTCCATGGCCTTGATTGCCGGATGGTCTGCGGAAGGCGTTGCATGGCGGCTAGCTCCAGGACTAGCGGCGATCACGTGCGTCGCAATGCTTGGGCCACCACTGACCAAGGGCAATCCGTACTGCAACCACTTGTGCCCCCATGGTGCAATCCAACAACTGGTTCGACCCAAACCGCGATCGTTACGTTACAAAAAGTTAACGCCAGCGTTGAGTCGCATGATGCGCCGCCTGCCCGGTCTTACTCTTTGCGCTGCCTACATCGCCCTCGTGTTGCTTCCCACCATCGACCTTGCGTCATGGGAACCTTTTCATGCCTACCTGTTTCGTATTGCGAGCTGGAGTTCGCTCGCATTCGCTTTCGCTACCCTTGCTATTTCAGCAGTACTTCCCATGGGTTACTGCCGATTTGGTTGCCCCACAGGGCGACTGCTGGATTATTTGAAACGAACTGCGACCAGTGATCGTTTGCAGGTTGGCGATGCTGTGGCGGTTGGCTTGTTGGTCTTTGCGCTCCTCAGCCCACATCTTCAGTGACGTAAACCACCGTCTTGAAAATCATTTTCAAACATACGCAAAAGCTCCCCGTGATCCACTGCATGGAACGCGTAATCAGATCTCGCTTTTTCGCCTGAACCGTGCGTAAGCGAAGGTGTGAACTGGGGCCAGAACCAAACACATAGCAATTGCATAGCCAAGCACCACACCATCGGTTGAGTAAAAGTATCCACCCAACCAAACGGCTGCTGCTGTTGCGATCGATCCCACCAACGAAGCGGCCAGCAGAGGATTCGCGCGTCGCGCGAGCACATAGTATCCCTGTACTGTCGCAATGTGACTCGCAAGGCATCCAAGCCCGAGCACAGCCACCTGCCAGGGTTCAAGGAACCGATCTTCGATGTTTTTATCTAGCCATGGCAAGCTAGCGACTCCCGCAGTCAAAACCACAAATCCGGCGATAAGCAGCAGGGTTGAAATAATCGCTGTGCGCCGCCATATCGTTCCAGCTTTCTCCCGTTCACCAGATCCATGGTGCAGGGAAACGACGGGATACTGCGTTTGGACCCACGCAAGAGCCAACATCTGGATCGCCGTGGTAACACTCAGGGTCATTCCCAACGGCGCGGCGTCAGCATCACTGTGAAACCACAAAACGATCACCGTGAAAAACTGCGTTGCAAAATGGAAAGACGCACCAATCAAAGCAACGCGCCATTGCACGGGCAAGACCTGATGAACCCAATCAAAGTTGGATGTTCGATCCTTGAGACGGCGAAACTTCCGAAAAAAATCAGCTTGGCCCACAAATGTTATGTACATGAACATCAAGGCCTGAACAGAAGAACTGAGCACGAGCGCCCATAATTTCAATCCGCATTCCAAGGAAACCCACATAACAACACTGCCAATCGTCATCTGCAGAAATCGAAATCGGAAAATGACATCACGAAAACCTGCACCTTCAAGAATTGAAAGTCCCGGTGACAAACAAACCGAAATCGCCGCGATGGGCACAAGCGCCAGCAACGGCCCGCGCCAAGCGACCTCAGAATCAGCCAGCGAATACCACCCAAATACCAACGCTGCTGCGACATAAAACAGACTTGCTCCACTAAACCATCGAAAGGAGTCCCGAATCAGATCTCGCATCCGTGCTGCAGCCGCAAGCCACTCAGGATCTGATTCAAGCAATGCTTCATCATCTGATGAAGTCGTTACCTTTTTCATGGCTGCTGTTTCATGACCCGCCTGACTTACCAAAACATTCAACAAACCAAGTTCGAAGTAGGCCTGAATGCCAACAATACCAATGATGCCGTAGTAAACACCCTGTTCTGATAAATCGAGTGATCGGATCAGCAGCACAATTGTGATTGGACCAGATGCTGCTTGCCACACGCGCGTCATTAGCGCATAAGCAAGTGGCCTATCGAGTTGAAAGCGATCGCGGAGATCTTTAAGCATGGTGATTGCTTTGCGGTACGCGTGACAAAGGCCGGTTTTCACCATTTCGACATAAGCGCTTAAGCGTCAGTCGCAGATCAACTGCCCACCGTATCCTGTTACTTGTTGGCATCCACGCCTCCTCGCCAACGGCGTCGAGCACGCACCAAACCGCGTCCAACGCGATAAAAAGACAAACTTGGCAACAAGTTTATCTGCAATGACTTGCCAGGAACGAATCTCGCGGTCCGGTTACCAAGAAAAATAATCGCATCGGCCACTGAAACCAAAGTCGCCAACCACATGACCAACGATACCGGATGTTTTTTCAAAGCCGGCCCCAGCATTTGCAGTGCCGACACGGGATTTCCCGACTTCAGAGCAATATTGATCCAGAATAGGCGTCGGTTCCAATCATCTTTTTTCACCGGTGGAATCTCATCCATAACCTTTCCATCAACTGGCAGGCCACGCCGTTTCAGAGCTTCCTGTTGGATGGCATGCCCCTGCGTTCTCTGATCAATATTCAGCGTCCAGTTAGCCGAAGTCGCATGGACTCGATAACAAAGATGGCAGGCTGGCAGATTGGCGAGTTTGCCAATTTCGGCCAAGCGCAACCATAGTGAGTAATCTTCAGCGCAGGGATATCGCTCATCGTAGCCACCCGCTCTCAAGACCGCAGACTTGCGAACAAGGACACACGACTGAAAGAATGCGTTTGCTTGCCCCGACAAATGGCGTTGATCAATTTCCTCACTATCAAGCGGATGTGTAATGGGGCCAATCGCATTGCCACTGGCCGTCATCGAATATCCTTGACCCCCGACCGCCACGCACTCTGGGTGACTATGCAAATATCCGATTTGATCAGCGAGCCAGCAGGGTGCAGCAAGGTCATCACCATCCAACCAGGCAACTAAATCAGTTTCCGCCAGTTCCAGCATTCGATTCCGTGTTTTTGCCCGTCCTTGATTCGTTTGTGTAACGACTTTCAAGTTCGTGACTTTCTCCGCCATCCGATTCGCAACTTCCAATGATTGATCGGTCGACCCATCATCCAACACGATGATCGAAAGCGGTCCGGCATACTGCTGCTTGAGAACACTCTCGATGGCATCCTGAAGATACGCATCCAAATTGTAGGCAGGGATCACAACGGTCACGGGATCGATACAAATTGCGGCAGTCATGGTCACACATCCGGTCCAGAACCAGCAACGCCGTCAGGTTCGGAGAGTGAGTCAAACATCACCACAGGTTCGTGCCCGAGCACGTCCGTCACTGCCTGTACAGCGGCAACGTCATCACGGGATGCCCAAAGAATTGGAAGTGTTGTCTTTTGATCGGTCAACAGAATCGCTTGGTAGTTCAATTTGCAGAGAATCTCAGCACAGGCCATCGCCTCATAGATCCCGTGCAACTCAACCAGCAACCGAGGCTTACTGTTGGCGATCATTTTCAGCCCTGCACCAAGGATCGCAGCCTCAGCCCCTTCGGCATCGATCTTCATGAACTGCACAGCAGGCAGGTCATCGATTAGCGAATCCAAGGTGTTCGCCTGCACGTTGGTACGCGAGAAGTTTCGATAGTGTTCATGAGCAGCCTGTGTATCGACACCGCCATAGGCGTCAAGGAAAGCCATGGAGTCATCGCTACCTTCTGCCTCTGCGAACTGCAGCGTCATCTCACCGATCTCGCCGGCCATCGCTACTTGATGTACCTGAACATGTTTGAGCTCAGACTTTAATGCTGCGGCCCGAATTCTCTCCGCATGAGCCGGCACAGGTTCGAAAGTGTGAACTTGCCCATCGACAACCAATTTGGCAAGCGAAAGTGTATAGCACCCATAATGACCACCGATATCAAAGCAAACATCATCTTTGCCCACTAAAGACTTCACCGCCTGCAGGATTTTTTGGTCGTAATCCCCTGCCGTAATCGCTTCAGCGATAGGCGTATTGCGAGGCAACATTACATGGGCGCCCGCTGCAGGCCCCGCTTCAATCTGATGCCAACCGAATTCAATTGGTGATGTGGGTGGCGTCAACAGCGACCGGAGCCCTCGTGCCACGGGCTGCAATGCCCGCCGGCATGCATGCTGAATTTGCTGCTTGAATTGACCCATCAGCTTCCGTAAGGCTCCGAGGAGAAATAACATGCCGCATCGAAAAGCGAAAGCGGTCCCCGTTATAGTTTATCCAACTCCCGGCTCAATGACTTGAGCATATATCGAGGGGGCGTACCTGTTTTGGGAATGAAATCAAATGCGTATTCTGGTTGCGGCGGGATCTGAAGAGCAAATCAACACAGGAGCTGCATGGTGCGCTTCGATTGATGGAGTCACTGCTGAAAACCTCGAAGTTGCCATTCTGGGCGCAGACCGGAAGGCATTGGCCGAATATGGCCGTAAAACACTGGCTACCGAGCTGAATTGCGAACCAGCCGACCTGAATGTGGCCACGATCGAAGCCGATGCCAATGCGATTCTCACTCATGCCGAAAAACAACATTGCCGAAGCCTGATCCTACTTCACAGCGGGAACTTGTCCGATTTGCACAAAGAGGTCTTCCAAACCACCAAGCACCCGACTTTATGGCTCCGCATCATTGGGAAACCTCCGAGCTCAGAATCACAAATTATCTCGGCATTCCAGAAGCCCAGCCATGTCACATCGGTTGTCACAGAGAAACTGCTTGGTTTCGCACCTGGCAAAACACTATGCAGTCATGTTGATCTGCAGCGAGACAATCTTTCTGAAGCAATCAAGACTGCTCTCAGTGAAGAAAAAATCACCGACGGTGAACTCCTGTTGTTCGGCATCGATGACCCCGATTCTTCGGATCGGGTTTACAAAACGGCACTGCAGCTGATCGATTCGAAAACGACAACGTCGATCGGCCTGTTGCACGATGGGTATACCTTACCCGAGAAAATTGCAAGTCAGGTGTATCAATGGGCAGCCGATGTCGCCCCCCCCATGGACCGTCAAGAACGAATCGATCTCTCACAGGATCTGCAGTCCGGCTCTGCGCCCAACCTTGAGTTCTTCGGATTAATCTCAGCAGCGGCAATGCTTGCTGCCTTTGGACTCATTCAGGATTCTGCTGCAGTTATCATCGGAGCTATGCTGATCGCTCCACTGATGACACCGATCATCGGAGCGGGCCTAGCCTTGGCGCAAGGTAATCGACCTCTTTTTCGCTCCGCGGCCACCACAATCATTCTTGGATTCTTGTGCGCTTTGATTGCCAGCATGCTGTTTGGCTGGCTGGTACTGATTTTTCAAGAACCAGTGATGACTTCCGAAATGCGAGCCAGATGCAGCCCATCTCCGATTGATTTCTGCGTCGGCTTGGTGGGTGGCTTTGCAGCAACCTACGCCAGAACTCGCAGGCATCTGTCCGCTGCATTAGCTGGCGCAGCCATCGCCGCAGCACTCGTGCCACCTATCTCGACAGCTGGCCTGCAACTCGCCTTTCACGTTTGGACTTGGGACACCAATCCAGCAGGCATACCGATTCTCGGTCCCATACTTCTGGTGCTTGTCAATGTTTTGATGATCATGGGAGGTTCCGCTTTTGTACTCTGGGCACGCGGCATGCGGACAGACCGAACCCTCACCATCCAAGACCGGTGGACTGTCAGGATTGCAGCTTTTCTATTCACAATCACTCTGCTAATTCTGACATGGCTTTTACTGCCCCACACAAGTCAGGCAGGTAGCCCCACTGAAAGTCAGACCAATTCAGAGGTTGCAGATGATGCGAAAGTCTCCGCCACTGCATCACCCTGAACGCACAACGCGTCCATTCTTGCGACTAGCGTAACGAGCGGCTCCGCAAATACTTCAACTTGTACTTCTCGTAAAGCATTTTGTGTCGGCTACCAAGGTCTACTGCACGCCCTTGTATGAAAGCGGCCTCAACATTCGTTTCGGTTTCCAGAATGTCACCATCTGCCAAAATCAGTGTCGCATCCTTACCAGTACTGATGGATCCGACACGATCTGCAACTCCAAGAATCTCAGCCGCCGACAGCGTGATAGCTCGCAAGCCATCGGGATGCGGCAAACCATAAGCGACGGCCACGCCAGCATGATAAGGAAGATTTCGGGCATTTGCTGCACCTCCGGGAGACCCAGCTCCCTCTCCACAAATCGCAAATTTCACACCCGCTGCACGCAAGCGCTCTGGCAACGTATATGCGGTG
>CAXGRW010000282.1:0-6950 GCA_964012125.1 uncultured Rhodopirellula sp. | reverse complement strand
AGGTTGCATCTACCAGCTGCCACCACGATCCTGGCTACCGAGCCCCTTCAAAGCGTCGCGAAGATCAACTTCACAGTGACATCTCGGCAGCGGCCAAGACGCCGCTGACAAAGATTCAGACATCTGAGCTGGCCAGATAGTGCTCAATCCGTGTCCGAATCTCATCTCTGACTTCGCGGAAAACCTGCATCTGCTCTTGTTCGCTTCCTTCCGCATCAGCGGGATCAAAAAAGGGCCAGTGGAATGCTTCGACCACCAGCGGCAGTGTGGGGCATGATTCCTTGGCACCATCGCAAACAGTGACTACCAAATCAATGGGCTGGTCCAAGAACTGATCGACATGCTTGCTGGTTGCATTGCTCAGATCCTGATCAAGTTCCTTCATGGCTGCGATTGCAAGTGGATGGACGTATCCGGCAGGATTCGAGCCAGCGGACTCTGCAACCCAATCACCTTGACCCAGATGATTCCAAAGAAATTCAGCCATCTGCGAACGACAGGAGTTTCCAGTACAAAGAATGAGAACACGTTTCGTCATGGACTAATCACCTTTTTGATCAATGGATCGAGTTCAAGTTACCGCCTTTGCATCATGGCGGTCAGCCGGTTTTATACCAATACGGTCACAACCCGCCCACGCGTCACACCAAGTTCCCGCAGAAAAGCAGTTTAGGTCTACAATGGGCCGCTCCAACCGTTCTCTGTTCACGCCAAAGGCCACCTCCCGTGAAATGCTTCATCGCAATCGTTTGTTTGCTGATCCCGATCGCCACGGCAATCGCCGAGCGTTCCAATTCTGCGGAGACCACTTCTGAGCGGCAAAAATGGATCCAAGATCAGATCCCTAACCTAGTGCAGATGTACCAATGGCTTCACACCCATCCGGAAGTGTCGTTTCAGGAGCAGGCGACTGCCCAACACGTTGCCGACCAGTGGCAGAAGAGCGGGTTTCAGGTGACCACAGCGGTTGGAGGGCACGGAATCGTGGGAATCCTGAAGAACGGGCCTGGCCCCACGGTCATGCTGAGATGTGATCTGGACGCCTTACCGGTGATGGAGCAGACGCAATTACCGTATGCCTCGGAGGTAAAAATCGAACTGCCAGGAGGTGCCACAACCGGAGTCATGCATGCTTGCGGGCACGATATCCACATGACCAATCTAGTTGGAGCCGCGCAATACATGGCTGAGCATCGCGATCTTTGGTCAGGCACTCTCATGGTCATCGGCCAACCAGCGGAAGAACGCGGTGCTGGTGCCAAGGCGATGTTGACAGATGGTTTATTCCATCGTTTCCTCAAGCCTGACTTTGCCGTAGCGCTGCATGTCAGCGGTGACAAACCGACCGGTACTGTTGGAGTGCTACCTGGCTATGCGTTGGCCAACGTCGACAGTGTGGACATCCGCATGAAGGGGCGTGGAGGGCACGGCTCGGCACCGCACACGACGATCGACCCAATTGTGCAAGCCGCGCAACTGGTGATGTCACTTCAAATGATTGTTAGTCGTGAGATCAAACCTATCGAACCTGCTGTGGTCACCGTCGGCTCGATTCATGGAGGCACCAAACACAATATCATCGGCAACGAGTGTGATTTGCAATTGACCGTAAGAAGCTACAGCGAATCGGTCCGCCAAAAAGTCCTCAGCGCGATACAACGCAAAGCCAAAGCAGTTGCGGCCAGCTTTGATGCTCCACCACCCGAGATCACGATCAGCGAAGGCACCCCCTCACTCCGCAACGACGATGACCTGACGGCGCGGCTTAAAAAAGTGTTTGAGTCCACTCTTGGAACAGACAAGGTTTCAGTCGATGAACCTTCGATGGGTGGCGAAGATTTCAGCCGCTATGGTCGCGAAGGTGTGCCGATCCTGATGTACCGATTGGGCAGCGTGAATCAATCACGCCTTGATCGCTTCAAAGCCCTTGGTGTTCCAGCACCGTCCTTGCATAGCAGCCAGTACTATCCCGACGTTGAGCCCACCTTGACCACCGGGATTCTTACAATGACCGGCGCTGCGCTGGAACTGCTTCGAAAAGACCAGCAGTGATCGTAAGTGGCGGATAATCACCCCGCCTGTCAAATGGAGTCGAGAACGCCTCGCACATCCATCAAATAAACCTGGCGTCCGTTATCATGCGGACTATCGATTGCGACCTTCGTGCCATCATCGCTGGAACGAGGGTGAGTATCGCATCGCCACTCTCCTCGGTAAGCCTTAGGTGATGGAAAGTGGCCAAGATCAAAACGTCGACCACTCGGCACGTGATACAAGAACACCGTCTGACGTGAAGTCTTTCGGTCAGGATAAGTGTCGTTCAGAATCCAGTCCTGATAAGGATGTGGCAAGTAAGTATTGTGCCCATTGGTGGGCATTTTTTCGTGACCCAAAGGCATGATTTCCCGTGTTTGATCTTTGAGAGTATAAAATCCCGACGACGCCCCTTTGGGTCGCGTCCACATCGTAATTTCGTCGTCATTTTTCCAGATAAAATGCGAGGTGCGACCGCTGGGATCTAAAACAAAACGCTGAGATCCATCCATGTTGGCTGTGATCATGCGAGTAATGAAACCGTTGTTTGCGGTACCCCCAAAACTCAGTGTCTCTGGGTTAAACCCAGGTCGGTAACGGTGCAGCACGGTAAACCGTGTTCCAGATGGATTGATTAGCAGGTGATTGAAGTAATGCCATGCCCCTGCATAACGATCACCACCGGGCCAAGGAATAGCTGCGGCCTCAGCAAGCGACATGATCAAACGTTCCTCGCCAGTCGCGATGTTGATCCGCCAAATCCCTGACTGCGTTGGCGCACGCTCAGCGACATGGGGATCTGCCAAACCGTCATAGCCGTAGCCGGGACGCAGATTGTCTATTCTTCGAAAGTCGGCAGACAAACCGAATTTTCCATCCGGTGAGATTGTGTAGATCGGGCGGGACAGGGTGCGAACCTTTCCATCCGCCATCGAACGGATGCGACAAACAAACCGGTCGCCTTCTCGATCATTCCAAAGAACCTGCTTGCCTTGGTCGCCGACCCACTGCAGCATGCATCCCTGTTGCCATCCCCATGCCCGACTGGTTCCTAGCGGACACCACTTGTCTTCATTCTGCGTATCGACATAACCCACCTTGATAGAATCTTCTCCCGTCGGTGGACGTCCCTCAAATGATGTCTCATTTGCCAACACATACCGTCCACTCGGATCAAACTCACGTTTATCGTAATACCCAAACCAGTGGTTGGCGGGACCTCGCGTGATGGATCGAGTGGGGACAAAAGTCTCCAGCGGACCAGTGCTGGCCTGCTCTGCATTGGCCGACTGATGCCACGGCCATGCCGCCATGCCGGTTACTGAAGCGGCACAGGTCATTCGATGAAATTGGCGGCGAGACAGTGGCATCAGAAAATTCCTCATTCAGGCCTCGCAAACGAATCCGTTCGCGAACACAACAAGAATCGAGCCCGCTTTGAATCGACGGCGGACTGTGGCTATTCAGTATGATATCACGCGGGACTGACTGACAGGCAAGGTCTGCAACATCACACAGTTAGCAAATCACCGCAAATTCGCGGTCCAAACGCAGGCAAACCAACTGCCTTTGCGTGTCAGACGCCCGTGCCAGTGGATGGCTACCGATATAGAAAAAATCGGAGCACAAGAACTCAATGAGTTCAACGAGGCTCGAGAGCATCGACAGCCTCTCGGTCACAGACAGAGAAATGGGCAACAGAGAAATGGGCAACAAGGCCCAGTGCAGCCAATCGCGCATTTCACTGCGGCCAGACTAGTTTTCTGGTGTGTGCATGCTGTGGTCATCGGAGGTGCTTGGTGAGCACACCTATAGACCAGCTAGCGTTGCTCGCGATACGTCGTCCAACTCATGAAAATCAACGCTGCACCAGCAACGATGAACACGACGTCCATCAGCGTATTCGCTGACCGTAATGGGGCCAAATCTTGCATGCCAAGGAGTCCCAACGCCATATCGGCGAGAAACAGGACGACGACAAGAATCGACGCCACAAGGCTGATAAGGCAAAGCGCCTTGGGCATTAACAACCTCGCCGATTGGACATGAGAGGAGTAGTAGTCACGAAAATAAACACGTTGTGCATCAAAGTATAGTTACTGGTCGCCGTATTTCCCAATGCTACGTCTGGCGGCTAAATTAAGCGAAGCGAGACGGTGGACCGAACGTACGGATAAAACCGGGAATTACGAGGCTCCACTCGCAGACTAACTGCAAATGTTAACTGATTCTAGCCCATGAATTGCCAGTAGGGGACAACTCTCATCTCAATAAAAATTTCTGACTCGCCCTGGGCATGGTGGCGTTCGCACATGTCCATCGCCCCTGAGTGGGCTTATTTCGACCATGCAGCGGTTGGGCCCCTGTCAAAACCCGCTGCCGAGGCGATTGCCCATTTTGCCGCTCAGGCGGCTGAGCAGGGTGATACCGTCTGGCCTGAATGGGCCGCAAAAGTCGAAAAACTGCGGAAACAATTCGCCGGTTTACTCAATTGCGACGACAATGAGATCTGCCTGGTTCCCAACACCACGACAGGCATCAACCTCGTCGCCGAAGGTTGGCCGTGGCAAAATGGGGACAGTGTGGTCCTTCCTGAGGGCGAATTTCCCAGCAACTTGTTTCCCTGGCAAAATCAGCAGTCCAAAGGGGTCGAGGTGCGAATGGCTCCCCGCCAAAATGGCGAAGTGACCGTCGAATCGCTGATGTCACAGGTAGACGACACCACTCGAATGATCTCAGTTAGCTGGGTTGGCTACGCAAGCGGATTCCGGATCGACCTTGAAAATCTGGTCGAACAGGCCCATCAACGAGGGGTTCTCGTCTTTCTGGACGCAATCCAGGGACTCGGAATCTATCCACTGGATCTGAAAAAAACCCCGGTCGACTTTCTAGCTGCCGATGGACACAAATGGCTGCTCGGCCCCGAGGGTGCCGGGGTGGCCATGATTGCCAAACGCCATTTAGATCAACTACGTTGCCTGAACGTGGGCTGGGGCAGCGTCAAAAACTCGTTCAATTATGCCGCACCCTCGCTTGAGCTCAGGGATTCCGCAGCCCGTTTCGAAGCGGGCTCAGCCAACATGATCGGGGCAACTGCACTTTCGGCAAGCCTGCAAATGATCATCGATATCAGGAATGAACTGGGGCAACATGCAATTTCTGAGCGAATCTGCCACTTAGCGGCAGCACTCGACCAAGGCCTCACGAGTGCTGGCGCGATGACTCGATTCCCCAGTGCAGCACAGCACCAAAGTGGAATTGTGACGTTCGAAGTCCCCGGACTTGAGCCTGCCGCCATCAGGAAAGAAGCAATGCGACAAAAGGTCGTGTTATCGTGCCGAGACGGCGGAGTCAGAGCCGCTATTCATGCCTACAATGATGAGCATGACCTTGAACGACTTGTTGATGTCGTGCGTGGGATGATCCCAAACAGGTAGCCCCGTAACATAGTGACTGTCGCCTCCAAAAGGGCAGGCAGTAGACTCGAGACGGGAAACTCAAAACGGTAAACTCACGGATGGAGGACAAGAATGTCCGGGGGGCCAGAAAAGCGTTTCCGTTCCCCCAACACAGTTCGGCAACAAGCCTCCTACAGCATTCCAGAAAAACCAACATCTCAGACAAACAAGCGTACTGATGCCCCACCCAAGAACTGCTGTCTACACAGGCTCATTCGACCCTATCACGCTTGGACATCTGCACATCATCCAGCGAGCAGCTCCCCTATTTGATGAACTGGTAATTGGCGTGGGAATGAATGCAGACAAGCGGTCACTGTTCGATCCGACCCAGCGCGTTGAACTGGTACGCAGCGTGACGGGTGGACTGGCTCAGGTTCGTGTCGAGGTATTCGATGGCTTGGCTGTCGACTTTGTGCGAAGCCTCGGAGCGAGAGTGATGGTTCGCGGCATCCGACCCTTGACCGATATCGCCGGTGAATTCACCATGATGATGGCAAATCACCAGTTAGCACCCGACATTGAAACGGTGTTTTTGATGGCAGCCGAACGATACGCCCACATCAGCAGCTCACTGCTGAAGCAAATCGCGGCACTGAGCGATGACGACGAGCAGCTGGCCAAGTTCGTGCCGCAGCAAATCATTCAGCCATTGCGAGAGCGTCTGCGGTCGCAGGCTTGAAATTCAAACGTTTTCTGCCCTGCTGACCTCGCAAACTCATGCCAGGGGCGAAGCTCCTCGCTAGCATTGCCTCTACGGCAAGTGTTCAGCATTGCCGCTGGCATCGACGCGGAGCTAGTGAACTTGTTAGATCTCGGATTCCACGACGATTTCGTCAAGCAGCCCGAGAATTCAAATGATGACAGCGACAGCCAGAGTCCAAAATCACACGTTAGCAATCACGCTATGCTGCATTTTGCTAGCCGGATGTTCGCAAGGCGAGCAAGAGGGCACGCCAGAGCGAGAATCGACAGCCGGTCGCGGCACTGGCGATCAAGCTTCGGTCCTGCCGCAAGATCCTGCACCGGCACCTTCAAGGCCCAGCGTCCAGCCTGGACCAATTCACTCGGCAGGCAGCACCAAGAGTTTCACACTGCCAACTGACATCGCCGGTGGCATAAATACACCCCCGCCCCAAATTCCAAACATGTCGACGCCGAATTTACCGGACTCAGGCTCGGAAGCAGCGGCAGAATCAAGCGTGTTCTCTCCTTCCAGCACGACACGGCTCCCACAGGCAGGTTCCACTCGTCGCTTCCCTTTACCACCCGGGATCACCGAGCGTCAGAAGCCGCTTGGGCACGCCAACACCACCTTGACACCTCCCGCACGAAAGTCGGGGCCACTATCACGTGCCTTGCCCCCGGGCACCATTCCCTCATTGCCTCGTACACCGTTTTCAATCGCGGCACCGGTGGAGCCACTGTCCTCAGGTCCACTGTCCTCAGGTCCACTGT